>NZ_CAWPKW010000344.1:0-28606 GCF_963888615.1 Brasilonema octagenarum UFV-OR1
GCGTGCGCTTGCGCTTACGCCCAAGCCGCGTGCGCTTGCGCTTACGCAGTCGCCTCTGTCGGGAGAGCCGTCATTCGCGCTGTCTCACCGGACGCGCAAACTTTTCGCAAAATTCAAAAATCTTAGATCATAAGCTTTTCGTTGATTTTGAATGAGTGCTTTATTTGCGCGCCCGTGTACTAGAAGAGTGTGGGAGTCAAGGAGTGAAGGAGTCAAGCAAGAGAGTCATTAAGCATTAACTTTTTTCTTGCTTTGTCCCTCGCTCCTTTTTCTCCTTGTTTGTTTTTACTTACAAATACCCGTGTTCAACTAAGAATCCAGCTGTGATGTCATTTGGAATTGTCTGTGTAGCTTCTTCCAGATCCGGATTGCCAAAACAAAGGAATTTTTCGACGTATTTGCCAAGAATATCTCCCTCTAAATTCACCCAACTACCCGGACTGATGTGTTGGAGATTAGTTTCTTTGTAAGTGACGGGAATCACTGCTACTTTAAACTGTGATAGTTCAGGCTGATAATCGGCTACTGTTAGGCTGATGCCATTTATAGCAATACTTCCTTTAGAAACTATATAGCGGGCGATCGCACCTGGAGCGGTAAAAATCAATTCCCAAGAGGTTTGTGTCGCTTGTGCTGACACAAGTTGACCAATACCGTCCACGTGTCCCATAACGAAATGACCGCCGACTTTACCCCCCACTTTTAGGGATGCTTCTAAGTTAACGTACCTCTGTTGTGTTTCTTCTTGTCCTAGTGTTGTACGGCGCAAGGTTTCTGGTGAAGCCGTAGCAATAAATCCATCTTTTAAAATTTTTTCTACCGTTAGGCAGATGCCATCTACAGCAACGCTGTCACCCGTCGCTAAATCTTGCATAATGACATTAGATGGCTGAGTCACACAAGTGATTTGCCACGAATCCCCATCCAGAGGTTTTACTGTTCCTAATGCTTGGATTATTCCTGTAAACACGGCTTTTTTGCAAAACTAACTCTATTTTATTGCTTATTTTTGCCCAAAAGCAGCCAGTAATTCTCACAAATATTGATTTTCTTTCAGTATAATTTCAGACTAAATCTTATGTCAAAAGTTCAAAAAATTTATATTTATGACTGCGCACATCTAGGAAAGTAGATTATTGTCGAATTAGGCTTGTTTGACTTACTCTGGTGTTCACATCCATTTAGGAGTTTAATAGAAGCAATTATAGAGAATGAAGACTTATGTTTATCTTAACCCCAAAATCATGACAACACAAGTACTATTTGTTACACATAACTTTAGCGCCCAAAGGATTTTAGAGGCTTAGCCAATGCTTGAAATGAAAGTTGCTGGCATAGCATTAGATGCCATAACCCGTAGCCCGATTGTACTGTTGAAAGATGCTTCAGACCGCCGTGCATTACCAATTTACATTGGTCAAGAACAAGCGAGGGCAATTATGGGCGCACTGGAGAATCAAAAACCTCCAAGACCCCTAACCCATGACCTGATGGTGAATATGTTGGATGCATGGAACATAGTTTTGGAACGGATCATCATTCATTCGTTACAAAAAGATACATTTTATGCAGCTTTAATTGTGAAGCAAGGCGAACTCAAGAAAGAAATAGACGCGCGTCCTAGTGATGCGATCGCGATCGCCCTCCGTACAAATACTCCTATTTGGGTCATGGAAGAAGTGATTGCCGATGCTTCTATCCCTGTAGATCGGGATGCAGATGAAGCCGAACAGCAAGCCTTTCGGGAATTTATCTCCGATCTCCGTCCTGAGGATTTGATCAAACGCTTTGGTAATAGCGAAACATAAATGAGATATAAACAATGAGTTATGAGTGACTTGCTTAAACTCTTAACTCCGAACTCTGTTAAAAATGAAATACCGACGTTTTGGAAAAACGAATCTACGCTTGTCTGTCTTTTCCTTGGGGACAATGCGCTACTTAGCTTCAGAGGAAAATGCATGGCAAACCATCCACAAAGCTATAGTGTTGGGGATTAATCATTTAGAAACTGCTAGAGGATACGGAAACAGTGAGCAGTATCTTGGTGAAGCAATTTCGGTTGGGTTACCAGTAAACCGTTGCCAAGTTTACATCACCAGTAAAATTCCACCAACACCGGATCCTGACACTATGCGTCGGTATATTGATGAATCTCTGGAACGATTAAAGTTGGATTATCTAGATTGCCTAGGGATTCACGGTTTAAACACATGGGAACATCTTGACTGGGTAAAAGCCAAGGGTGGCTGTATGCAGGCGGTGAAGGAAGCTATTGCTGATGGTCGGGTACGACACGTTGGTTTTTCTACCCACGCGCCTTTAGAGATTATCTTGGCGGCAATAGATACAGATTTATTTGAATTTGTCAATCTGCATTATTACTATTTCTTTCAACGCAACGCAGAGGCAATTCAGAAAGCTTATGAAAAAGATATGGGTGTGTTTATTATTTCTCCTGCTGATAAAGGAGGACGCCTGTATACGCCACCCCAAACTTTGAAAGATTTATGTTATCCTCTTTCACCCTTAGAGTTAAACTATCGGTTTTTACTAAGTGATTCTCGAATCACGACTCTCAGTGTGGGACCCGCAAACCCAGATGAATTAACAGAACCTTTGCAGGTTGCAGATTGTGAACACAAGCTTACCCCAGAGGAAATAACAATCTTTCAACGTCTAGAAAATCATCAAAAGGCTGTTTTGGGAACAGACAAATGCAGCCAGTGCTATGCGTGCTTACCGTGCCCAGAAAATATCAACATTCCAGAAGTGTTGCGACTACGCAATCTTGCAGTTGCATATGACATGACTGATTTTGGGCAATATCGCTACAGAATGTTTGAAAATGCTGGTCACTGGTTTGCTGGAATGAAAGCTAGCCGTTGTACAGAATGCGGCGACTGTCTCCCCCGGTGTCCCCAAGAGTTGGATATACCAGCTTTGTTACAAGATACTCATAATAGGCTAAATGGATCATCAGGACGACGATTGTGGGGTTAATTATTCTACCACAAGTTGGGGGGTTTGTATCCTTTTATAATTGCTGAGTTCTGCGTTCTGGAGAATGCAAGGGCGCTGCCCGTTCTGAGTTCTCTGTTCGGTCAGTTCTATGACTTGCTCAAAGTCGAAATTTTCAACCAAAACTTTTAAAGTCTCAATCAAATCTACTTTGTCTGCTGGAATTTGTTCCATAAGTTGAACAATTAGCAAATCGTTACCAGCACAAGCAGCCTTTTGAAGTTGTTGTATCCACTCGCCAGGCATAGTTTCCATCACAGAAATTAAGTTAGGAGAATTGGTAACAACCTTACAAATAGGTGGAGTGATATCTGTATTTGTTGTATTTTCTGGATCAAGAAATTGCACGCCCAAATATTTGCTTATTTTTCCGACAATATCTTGTTCTTGAAAGGGTTTACTTAAAATATCATCACAGCCAGCACTCAAAATTTTGTATTTTTCTTCTTGAAAAGCGTTTGTTGTTGTAGCAATGATGATGGTTTGATGAGAATGCTGGGGTGTGTTCCTTTCCTTTTCTTTGATCAAGCTAGTTGCCTCATACCCATCCATCAAGGGCATCCGTGTATCCATAAAAATTAAGTGCGGGTGCCATATTTCCCAGAGAGTGACAGCATCTTGACCATTACTGGCTTCGTGTACTTGAAAGCCTTGTTTGTCCAGCAGCTTGACCAATAGCATACGGTTGGTTAGCTGGTCATCGACAACTAAAATCCGATAAGCGGGTTGCTCAGAAGCTAAGCGAATGACTTTGTAACTGGTGAACTCAGGAGTTTGTGTTTTCGTTTCTGTTGCCTCCTCCACAGGGATAGAAAAGCTAAACTGAGTTCCAACCCCCAAAGTACTGCTAACCTTGATTTGTCCTCCCATCATTTGCACAAACTTATGACTGATGGATAAACCC
The DNA here is from genome assembly GCF_963888615.1 of Brasilonema octagenarum UFV-OR1. Classification (NCBI taxonomy): domain Bacteria; kingdom Bacillati; phylum Cyanobacteriota; class Cyanophyceae; order Nostocales; family Scytonemataceae; genus Brasilonema; species Brasilonema octagenarum. Next base: position 3,926 of record NZ_CAWPKW010000344.1, read on the forward strand.
AAGCCAGTACCTCCACCAGATTTTAACCCTGTTGCAGTTTGTTCAAAGGCTTGAAATAATTTATGGAATTCATTGGGATGAATGCCACAACCAGTGTCTGTTACCTCAAACAGGAGATGAGGTGTGGTGGTGACATTCTCTGCACATTTGTTTGTCTGGGCTTGCTCGACTAACACCCGAAGAGTGACACTTCCTTTTTCGGTAAATTTAGTGGCATTGTCCAGTAAGTTAATTAAAACTTGACGCAATTTTCCTTCGTCAGTTGTGATATATTGCGGGACTTGAAGGGTACGCTCAAATACCAAGTTTAAGCCTTTAGATTCAGCTTTGAGTTTGAGCATTCCCTCTAAACTCTCAAGCAGGTAAAATAAATCAAACTTATTCTCATTAAATGTCATACCTCCTGCTTCGATTTTAGACATGTCTAAAACGTCGTTAATTAACTCCAACAGATGTTCGCCGCTACGATTAATGATACTCAGGTATTTCTGATGCTCTGCTTTGAGGGAACTGTCGCGGTTCATCAGTTGGGTAAAGCCAAGAATCGCGTTGAGTGGTGTTCTCAGCTCGTGGGTCATATGTGCTAAAAATTCGCTTTTAGCTTGATTTGCTTTATCAGCGACTTCTTTAGCTTGTTTGAGTTCGCTAGATTGTTTTTGCGTTTGTGCTAACAATTGTGCCTGTTGAATTGCTACTCCCAACTGTGCTCCGATCTGAAGGACGATTTTGATTTCTGTTTCTTTCCATTGACGAGGAGCAGAATTTTCATACGTTGCTAGGAAGCCCCAAAGTTGATTGCTGCAAAAGATTGGAACTATGATATACGCGCGTGCTTGAAATTGTTCTAACAATTCAACGTAACAAGAGTCAAATCCAGCTTTGTAAATATCCGGAACGCACCGATAACTTGTGCCAGAATGAAAATCACCGCCCTGGGTGTCGTACAGATAGGTGTCTTGTATGATCTGACGTAGATCTTGTTGTAATTCTTTAATCACACAATCGATTTGGTTAACCGCGACTTGTGTGACTTGGGATTGATTATTTTGTAACCTGATAAGTGCTTTCCAACCTTGTGCTACTGACTCAGAGATAATTTCTCCACTCCAGTCAGGATGAAAGCGATAAACCAGGACCCGATCGCAGCTTAAAACTTGTCGTAACTCTTGTGTTGTTGCACGGAAAATTTGGTCAATTTCCAAAGTTTGACGCATGCGTTGAATCACAAAAGAAATTGCTCTTTCTCGTTCTGCACTCTTAGCAAGCAATTCTTCTGCTAGTTTACGTTCTAGTTCAGCCCCTGCGCGAGCAGCAAAAATTTTCAAACAGGACTCTTTGCTTAAATCAATCTCTAGAGGCTTAACATCCATCACCACCAAATAACCGATAGTCTCGCCGTTTGAGTTGACTAGAGGAAGCAAATAGCTGTGAAGATTCAACTGGGCGATATATTTTTCTTTAAGTAAAAGTCTTGATAACTCATCGTCACAATGGCAGCAACATGTTCCATCAAAGACGACTTTACAGTGTTCGTGGCTAATAGTAGCTATGTCATACTTGAAGTTTTGATCAAAATCAACACTATTCCAGAATGCTAGGGTACCAAGTTGAGTTTTCGTTTCCGTGATAAATTCACTTACAAAGACATATGGAACTTGTAACAGTTTTGCAATATAGCGTACGCATGAGCGAAAGAATTCATCACCAGTTGTATAAGCTGTTCCCTCAACAATTAATTGCAGTGTGGCTTCAACTTGCTTTCTTTGAGTAATATCACTAAAAGTGCAGACAACCCTCTCTACACGATTATCATTTCCGACCTGGGGATCTGCATTAACTAGCAGCCAACGTTGATTTAGGCTTTTTGGATCCTCAATTCCCACGACCATATTCTGAATGGGTTTTTGTAGAGCGATTGCTTTCTGTACGGGGAATTCTTCTTCACAAAGACGTGTTCCATCTTCACGCAACAACAACCAACCAGCACCAAATACTTGATGCTGTTTATCCTGGATATTTTGATTTAGGAGATTGTTTGCGGCTTGATTGCTGCTCAGGATTTTAGCATTGCTATTGAGCAATAAAACTCCCACTTGCATCTTTTGGATCAGCATCCGAAAGCGTTTTTCACTCTCTTCTAAAGCCTTTTGTTGTAATAACTGATCTGTTAAAGATTGGTCGAAGAAAGAAGTTAATAAGGCTAAAGTTAAGATGAATAATGTCGCAACTCCGATAGCAATAGCCAACCACAACTGATTAATTACCGGAGATTGCAGTATTGATAAATGTTTATGGGGCATAAAGTGAGTTGCCCACATTCCTGTATAGTGCATTCCACTGATGGCAATTCCCATTAAAAAGGCACTGCCAACCTTCTGCCACTTCACCCCTTTCAACTCTTGATTTTTTTTCAGTCGAAATGCCAGCCAAAGAGCCGCGAAAGAGGCAATTATGGCAATGATCACTGATAAACTGACTAACTTTAAGTTATAGTCGAGCTTTGCTTGAAGTCGCATAGCTGCCATGCCCGTGTAGTGCATTGAAGCAATGGCTAGTCCCATGCAAACCCCACCACCAATTAAAACTGCTGTTGAAATAGAACGGCTCAACAACGATAAAGCTATGCTAGAAGCAAGCACCGCAAACAGCAGAGACAGCAGGGTCATCCACAGATCGTAACTCACAGGCACAGGTAATTCAAAAGCGATCATGGCAATAAAGTGCATTGACCAAATGCCCATTCCCATTGCGATCGCTCCCCCCAACAGCCAGAGCAAACGCCTGTTGCAACCACGCTGGACTCTTTTTGATAAGTCTAAAGCTGTGTATGAAGAAATAACTGCGATCGCAAAAGAAAGTCCGACTAATTCTAATTTATATGTGCCTGTTAATTCGCTATACATATTTTTTCTGCGTCTACCCAACAGACTACTCAAATGTGAACTGACTCTTTTTTTAGAAAGTACAATACTGCCACTCTCGGAAGATGCAGCAACATGGCTTCCAATAAGCAAATGAGTCATATCCACAAGCTACAATCTTTAGCTCATTTTATAGTCCACATCTCTACTCTTAAGTAAAGAATGTAAATTTTATAGTTAATTTTAAGTGAGCAAGGGATAAGCAAATTATTTCTTGATGATAAAAAATCAGCAAGATTACGTATTTTGTTCATTCTGTACTAATCTTCTCGCTAACTTCAAGAGCATTGAGTTGATCGAGTATTGACCAAATGTACTGTAACATTGCTTCTAAACCAGTACCTGTAACAGCCGAGATCAGGAAAACAGGAGAGTAACAAAGGTGATTTAATTGCGTTGCCAGCGCTTCCAAATCCTTTGTTTCCCTATCAACAGCATCAATTTTGTTCAGCGCCAAAACTTGCGGACGTTCTGCCAAACCCCGTCCATATACTTGCAATTCTTGTTGAATTATGTTAAATTCACCAATCACATCCTCACTAGTTGCATCAATAAGGTGTAGCAATACACGTGTGCGCTCAATGTGACGTAAGAAATCGTGTCCTAGACCGGCTCCTTGGGAAGCACCTTCAATAAGTCCGGGAATATCAGCAAAAACTGTGCCATCTCCAGTGGGTTTGCGCACGACACCCAAATTTGGAATCAAAGTTGTGAAGGGGTAGTCGGCAATTTTGGGACGTGCAGCGGATAAAGCTGAAATCAAAGTCGATTTTCCGGCATTAGGTAACCCAATAATCCCAACTTCCGCCAAAAGTTTCAACTCCAGACGCAGTGATTTGATTTCCCCTGCTAATCCAGGTAGAGCATACTCAGGGGCGCGGTTACGGTTACTCAAGAAATACTTATTTCCCAGTCCACCCTTACCACCTTCAGCAACGAGCAAAGTTTGTCCTGGTTCGACTAAGTCTCCGATGATATCATCAGTTTCGGCATTATAAGCAACGGTTCCGCAGGGAACTTCGATAATCAAATCCTTGCCATTTGCCCCTGTACAATTATTTGGTCCACCACGAGAACCGTTTTCTGCCTTAAAGAGGTGGTTGTATCTAAAGTCAAGCAAAGTTTGCAGGTTTTCTTTAGCAACGAACAACACGCTTCCGCCTTTTCCCCCATTTCCACCAGAGGGACCACCTGCGGGGACGTACTTTTCTCTGCGGAAGGCGACAATACCATCGCCTCCGTTTCCTGCTTCTACTTCAATTTTTGCTTGATCGATGAATTGCATAGTTAGTTAGTCATTAGTTCTTTACTCATAATGACTAAATATACGGCGAAACGTCCTCACCACACTCATCAGCAAGATAAGATAGAGCGCGAAAACGCAAGCCTACAAGTTGTTCATAAAGTGGGTTGAGTTTGCACAATGGTGGAATGTGAACAACTTTACGTTTAAACAGCTTGACATCACGCTCAAAAGGACACTGTGAAGGTATCATCTTACATAGAAAACGAGCCACTCTGGGGTCATGAATATCTAGCTTGTCAAGCCAGTTGCGCATGGGGCGCAGTGCATCAATTTGACGCTTTGTGGGTGCAGCTTGTAAAGGAACTGGAGTCGCAACAGAATCCTGCGGCTGTGGGGGTTCGAGTGTGTGGCGGAGGGCTTCTAACAGCTCCTCTGGTTGTTCTAAGGCTTTGCATAACTGGTGCAGCAGATAGTCTTCGCTGGAGGAATATATACCGTCTGCGATCGCAACTAACACTGCTGTCCGTAAGAAATTTTCTGCTGTTTTTGTACCTTTGCCCAAAATTGCAGCTAATTCCTCTGGTTCTATTGGGTCAAATGGCTCTATCTTGATGCCAGGAGCGAGTTCATCTTCAGTGATGGTGGTAATTAATTCTTGTTCTTGAGCATCGAAGTCACCATCAGCCCAAGCTATGGTGAGGAGTCCACGTAGCCAAGCGGCAATTTGTTCGCTGGTATAAGGAGATTTCACGGCACTTGTCATAAACTGACGCCTAAAGCAACTCTCACGTCCATACTAACCTGTGCTAGATGAGAAAGTATGGTGCTTGTTGGCAAAACTTTTTAGGCTCTTGATTGCTGGAGAACACTGTTGTTAGTGATTTTTTCCATCATTCTGTTGTGTTTTACTAAGCATTTCACACTCAGCGTTATCTTACGCTACAATTTCATCTAAAGTACTAATAAGAAACTTTATTATTAAATAATGAAGTGAGTTAGTAGAGGTATTTATGATTAAAACCAAGGTTGACTTAGGTATCGTACAAGAAACACTACTCATCCCACTTTGGGGAAGGGCGTCTGAACTACAGCAAACCGAGCCGATCATCTGTGATCCCAAATCGGCTGAGATTCTTGAGGCAATTGATTACGATTTTGATAAATTTGCTCCTGCTAAAAACTCTCAGATAGGTGTTTGTCTGCGAGGGATGATTCTTGACAATTGGGTACGCACCTACCTCAAGCAGTATCCGCAAGGTTCGCTTGTCGAGATTGGTGCTGGACTGAATACGCGCTTTGAACGAGTGGATAACGGTGAAGTACGGTGGTTTGATTTAGATTTACCAGACTCAATGTTACTACGGAAGCAATTTTTTGAGGAAAGCGAACGCCGTAAATTTATCACTGCTTCTGCTTTAGAGACAGACTGGATAGAAAGTGTAAAAGCAGTTAGTACAGAACCTTGCTTGTTTGTAGCAGAAGGAGTTTTGATGTATTTTAACGAACAGCAAGTCAAGCAGTTGTTTACTAATCTTTTAGAGCATTTTCCTGGTTGTTGCTTTGCCTTTGATTGTGTGTCGCAGTTTTGGATCAAAAATCAAAAAAGACATGGTGCGCTTAAGTACACTTCGGCAAAGATGTTTTGGGGTATCTCAGATATTCGCCAGATTCAAGATTGGGATTCCCGATATCAAGTGATGGAAGCTTGTGGGTTTGCAGATCTACCAGCTAAATATTTGCAGCGTTTTCCCTTAATATTTCGCTTGCTGTTTTCGTATATTCCTCTGCTACGAAATTCCTATCGCTTAGCTTTAATGAAATTAGGTTGAATTCAAAATATTTTAAGTTTACACAACGGGCAAAGATATAGCAGTTCTGACAGAACGTGCTTCTACTAAGAAGTAGAGGGCAAGGCTTAGTGAATTTGATTAAGCTATAAGCTGTAGCTTTCAGCTGTTTGGGTGTTAGGATTAATAGCCAACCTACTCCATCCCTCAAAAGGCAGAATGCTGAAAGCTACAAGCTAGTAGCGATTAAATGACGGAGATGGATGTAGTGCAAGCGACAAATACAGAAGCCAAACAGCGTGTTCAAGAACTGCGACAATTACTACAAAAGGCGAGCTTAGCCTACTACGTCCTTGATTCTCCCATTATGGAGGACGCAGTTTATGACCAGTTATATCGAGAATTGCAACAACTGGAAAATCAGTATCCAGAATTGGTTGCACCTGATAGCCCCACTCAACGGGTAGGAGAGAAACCAGCAACTCAATTTCTCTCAGTTCGTCACAATGTTCCACTCTATAGTTTAGAAAATGCGTTTAACATTGACGAGTTAAAGGCATGGTTCGGGCGCTGGCGGCGACAAGCACCTAACGTAGGAGAGGTGGAGTATGTCTGCGAACTGAAAATTGATGGTTCTGCCTTAGCGTTGACATATGAAAATGGTATTCTCACCAGAGGTGCAACTAGGGGTGACGGAGTTATGGGTGAAGACATCACCCAAAATGTGCGGACTATTCGCTCAATTCCCTTGCGGTTAAATCTTGAGACATTACGTGAAAACTCTCTTCCAGAGAGGATAGAGGTGCGAGGTGAAGCGTTTTTACCCTTGGAAGTGTTTAAACAAATCAATGAAGAAAGGCAAAAAGTCGGTGAAGCAGTCTTTGCTAATCCTCGAAACGCTGCTGCTGGAACCCTCAGACAATTAGACTCCCGAACTGTAGCCCGACGACGGTTAGATTTCTTTGCCTACACGCTACATATTCCTGGTAGAGATGATGCTAGTATCGCTAATACTCAGTGGGAAGCTCTGGAATTGTTACAAAAGTTGGGGTTTCGCGTCAACCCTAACCATAAGCTTTGTCCTTCTCTGGAAGATGTTGCACAGTATTACGAATACTGGGACACCGAAAGGCTGAATTTGCCTTACATGACAGATGGGGTGGTGGTTAAGCTGAACTCTTTTAAGCTGCAGGAACAGCTGGGGTTTACCCAAAAGTTTCCCCGTTGGGCGATCGCCCTAAAATATGCAGCAGAAGAAGCACCCACCCGTGTAGAAAATATTGCTGTCAACGTGGGAAGAACGGGGGCGCTGACTCCTCTTGCTCAAATGCACCCTGTGCTACTCGCAGGGACAACGGTTTCTCGTGCTACCCTACATAATGCTGACCGTATTGCTCAATTAGATATCCGGATTGGTGATACAGTCATTGTCCGTAAAGCTGGGGAGATTATTCCAGAAGTGGTGCGGGTTCTTAAAGAACTCCGTCCTGAGAATGCTCAAAGCTTTGTTATGCCTTCCCATTGTCCGGTTTGCTCAAGTGCAGTAGTTCGGGAGATGGGAGAAGCGGTGACTCGCTGCGTTAATATTTCTTGTCCAGCTATCCTGAAGGGGGCGATCGAACATTGGGTGAGTCGCGATGCTTTGGATATCAAGGGTATGGGTGAAAAACTGGTGCATCAACTTGTGGATAAAGGAGTGGTGCATTCTGTTGCCGATGTGTACAACTTGACAGAAGAAAAGTTATGTGCATTGGAGCGGATGGGGAAAAAGTTGGCACAGAAGTTGGTGGAGGCGATCGCCCAATCAAAAAACCAACCTTGGTCACGCGTGTTGTATGGTTTGGGTATTCGTCACGTTGGTAGCGTCAATGCTCAATTGTTGACACAGAAGTTTCCCACGGTGGAACAGTTAGCGCAAGCTTCACAAGCAGATATTGAAACTGTTCACGGTATCGGTGAGGAAATTGCTCAGTCTGTACACCAGTGGTTCCACATCAGTGCAAATCAAACTTTGATTTCTCGCTTGAAAGATGCTGGGTTGCAATTTGCTGGTGCTGTGGAACAAACAGGAGTAAGTCATGAACATCAAAAGTTTGCTGGGAAAACTTTTGTGATTACTGGTACGCTTCCTACTTTGAAGCGGGATGAAGCAAAGGAGTTGATTCAAAAAGCTGGGGGTAAGGTGACGGATTCTGTGAGTAAGAAAACAGATTTTTTGGTTGTGGGTGAAGAGGCGGGTTCTAAGTTGGTAAAGGCGCAAGAGTTGGGTGTTCGTCAGTTGAGTGAAGGGGAGTTGTTGGAGTTGTTGGAGGATTAACGAACCGCAGAGGCGCAGAGAACGCAGAGGAGGAGAGTAAACATTCATTGACGCAAATTATAGCCGTCAGCGATGACACTCTGGCGGGCAAGCCACTCGTCATGCAATAAGGCGTAGATATACTCGTCTTGCCATTCGCCTTTGATGAATTGGCTTTGCCGTAAATGCCCTTCACGCCTCATGCCAAGACGTTCCATAAGCCGAAAGGATGCTGTATTACGTGTGTCGCAGATCGAGGTGATTCGGTGTAACTTGCGGTGTGCAAAGCCATAGGTGAGTAATACTTGTGCCGCCTCTGTTGCATAACCATGTCCCTGATAACTCGGGTGAAGTGACCACCCGATTTCGCCCTTACTTTGCGCTTTTGGCAATAGGTTCATGCTAACCTCGCCAATCATTTTGGCGTCGCCTATATGCTGAATGGCAAACGCGATATAACCGCCCTCATCGCCAATTTCCACTACTGCTTGTCGGGTAAGAAAGCCCATTCCTCGCTCTTCGGTAAGTGGTTCTATAGGCGTATATCGTAAAACCTCAGGGTGAGTTTGATATGTCAGAAAATCAAGCAAATCTGTCTGTGCCATACGGCGTATAATTAACCGTTTTGTTACCACTGGTTCCATACTTTTCTTCACCTATTTCCGCAAGGAGGCTCGCGCCAAATCAAAGATTATGGCGTCGAGACGGCAGGCGCTACAAGTCGGGAAACCCGCCCAACGCGCTACCTCAGGAATTGTGGGTTAAAAACGCAACATCCCCCGACTAATAGCAACCGTAGGTAGTTTACTTACAGCATCATCAGCGACCAATTCAAGCTAAGACATGATCAAAGAAGTCGTTGGATGAATAGTGGTTTAATAGCGTTCGCGCAGGGTGTCCCCTTGCGACTCAGCGTGCCGTAGGCATAGCCCCCGGATTCATCCGTGGAGAAGAAAAGCATTTTCGCGCACCTGTTACCTCCGGATTCATCCGTGGGGATATTCTGAATTCTGACTCCTTCTCACACAGCTTCTTGTATTAATCGCCGATAATTCCACCCCACGTGAGTGGACCAACAACCCCTACCGTATTAGAGTCTATCTCACCAGACTTTTGTGTTTTAATGACGGCTGCTTTTGTGTTTGAACCAAATATACCGTCTATGGAACCGGTATAAAAATCGTCAGATTTTAAACCTTCCTGGAGTTGTTTCACGACTTCGCCCTTTTCGCCTTCTCTCAAAAATTCTCCTGGTTGTTTCGGCCAATCAGAGCGAGGACGTAAAGCCTCCCACGTTTTTCCCCCTACAATCCCATCAGCAGTAAGCTTTCTACTCTGCTGAAACTTTACCACTGCGGCTTTAGTTTTAGAACCAAACGACCCGTCTGTTGCACCTGGATCAAACTCGTTCTTTCCATCTCGAAATTTCAGTATAAACTGCAAATCTATGACTTCTGGTCCCGTAGAGCCTTCCTTGAGAACTGATACTACCATGTGCCCCCCAGTTATTGGCGAAAGTTGTAAATTTACTCAGCTATTATACGTATATTTTTATGTATTTAATAATTTAAAAAAGATTAAGATCAGTCACGATGTTCTAAACCTGTTACGTATGGAGTCGTCGCCCTACTTTTCAACTCAGCAATGAAGCTTAATTAGCAGTGATTTGATGACGTCTGAGACTACATTGCTCAGTACACTCAACGGGCTGCTGATAACCTCCTTGTTGCGCGGCTTTGAAAAGTTTCCGGTACTCGCAAAGTTTCGTAGAAGTCACATAAATTTAAGCAACAATGACATATTTACTGAATCAGTATTATATAGATCCTGGTTCTGCCTGAAAGGACAGATGTGTCAAAACGCCCGTGCTCAATACCACATCTACGGCTACGCCTATCACAAACGCTATCAGGGGTTGCCTGCTGATCGATAAATTTTCTGCATATCTAGGCAAATCTTGGAATTCTTGCCAAGATTTGCCTAGATATGCAGATGGAGGTGTATAATACAATTACGCTTGACTAGTGCGGGATGCAAAAGTAACTCAGGCATGAAACCCTTGAAACACTTGGCACAAACTAATAACAAAAAATTGAATATTTTTTTAAGTCTCGTACTGAAATTGATTTCAGTATCTCTAACTGGGGATTAGAGGTCAAGGAACCCGCGCCACGAGGCAAGGGAACCAAGCTCCAAAGGCACTTCTTATTGAGCGAACTTACACCGTAGAGTTGGACTTGCTTATATTTACGAATTTATACGTAGATATGCGTAGGTTTTTAGAAGCGGTTATCATCCTGCCACTTGCACCTGATAGAACTTCCATTTACATCATCACCAATCAATTCAACCTCAAAAACTTCTGCAAAGCACTTTGCCACATGAGCGCGTACCTCCAATAAAGAAATATCAGGAATCCACTGAGCTAAACTACCCACAGGTTTATCAGCAATACCACAGGGTACAATACGCTCAAATCCTGTCATGTCAGGACAAACATTTAATGCAAAGCCGTGCATGGTTATCCAACGGCTGACTTTAATACCGATCGCAGCAACTTTGCGCCCTTCTAACCAAACACCAGTAAAACCAGGATTGCGTTCTCCTTGTAAGCCATACATTTTGAGTGTACGAATTAAGACTTCTTCTAGTTGACGCAAGTACCAATGTAAGTCTTTATGGTAATGTTGCAAATTTAAAATTGGGTATCCTACCAGTTGACCGGGACAATGGTATGTGACTTCGCCACCTCGTTCAACTCGATGCACTTCATAGGTACTTGTCGTCTGGTCAAATTTGAGAAATTCTGAATTGCCTCCTTGCCCCAAAGTGTAGACAGGCGGATGTTCTAGCAAGATTAGCACATCTTCCAGGCTTGGGTTTTGAATGCGCTCAGCTAGAAGGGTGCGCTGCCATATCAGCGCCTCTGAGTATGGTATCACTACTTGGTTATATAGCAAACATCGATTGTTGTGCAAAGACATGTTACAAACAAAGAAAAAATCAACCAGAATACAGAGCAAAATGTATCTCTTGTAACCAATAGGGTGTGAAAAATGTCAAGCTATGCAAAGGATTTTAAAGGAAAGTCAAGGAATTGGTTTTCCAAAATACAAGATGCTAATTTTGAATATATAACCTCAATGGAGTTGGGAGGAATTCTCACAAAAGAACTGTCACACCAACAAAAAAGAAATAAGTCTACTGGGTGATGACGCCTAAACAATGGTTGACAGAAAATACAAAATTAAGAATTGCAAAAAGACTTGTGTATTTTAGGAAAAACGATTAAGGCTTCACCAAGCAAAAAACCAAAGAAATCTGCGTAATCTCTGATTGCTTTTCAACCGATTGGAATCACAGCAGAGGTTCGTGAGGTAAAGATGGGCGAAACCTCACAAAAACTTAGATGTAGTCAGTCTAAATCCGTTGACGATAGATACTGGCGGCAGTCATAGATCTTACCGCATTTCCTTGTCATCCGAAACAAAATTCACAAAAAAACATAGAGCGGGAGAGTTTACATGAAGCTTGTCATCCACAGCAAAAATATTGAAATCACCGATGCGATTAGGGATTATGTGCATCAAAAAATTGAAAAGGCGGCAAGTCATTATCAAAACATCACCCATGAAGTGGATGTGCATTTGAGCGTAGCTCGTAATCCCCGAATTAATCCCAGGCAGGCGGCTGAAGTCACTATTTATGCCAATGGCAGTGTTATTCGTGCTGAGGAGAGTAGCGAGAACCTCTACGCCAGTATAGATTTGGTGTCAGACAAAATTGCCCGTCGGCTGCGTAAATATAAAGAGCGGCGTCAAGAGAAGAAAACACACGCCCAAGAAACAATTGAAGGAGTTGTTCAAGAGGCAGTCGTCACAGATTTAATTGGCGATCGCACTCCAGAACTACCTGAAGAAGTCGTCCGTTGTAAATATTTTGCCATGCCTCCGATGACTATGGCAGAAGCTTTAGAACACCTGCAATTGGTAGGACACGACTTTTATATGTTCCAGAATGTGGATACTGGCGAAATCAATGTGATTTACGAACGCAATCACGGCGGTTATGGCGTGATTCAACCACGTCATACTAATAATGGTCATACCAACGGCAAGAACGGCAAGACAAGCAATGGTGAGGTTGGTATGCCGGAGAAATCTTTCCACAAGTAAGATCTAAGAGCAAGTAAGGTGAGTGGAGCGATCGCCTAAAGTGCGATCGCTCCACTTACCCTATTTTAAAATCTAGCTTTCTTCATCATCCAGGACTTATTAAGCTGTTTGCAGTTGTTGCAACGTTTTGATTGCTTCCTCGACGTGACCTTTGAAGTTAAACATTGAGTCAAAGACATACTGTACAACTCCTTGGTTATCAATAACATAACTCACCCGACCGGGAATCAAACCGAAGGCTGTAGTTGCGCCGTATTGCTTACGCACTTGGTCGCCTTTATCGCTTAAAAGGGTAAAAGGTAGTTGGTACTTGGCGGCAAATTTCTGGTGAGACTCGGGTGAGTCACCACTCACACCAATGACTTCTGCGCCTGCTGTTTTAAAGACTTCGTACTGGTCGCGAAAAGCGCACGACTGAGTTGTACATCCTGGTGTGTCGTCCTTGGGGTAAAAGTACAGGACGACTGGTTTGCCACGAAAATCTTCCAGGCTCACAGGTGTACCGTTCTGGGACGGTAATGTAAAATTGGGGGCTGTGTCTCCTACTTTTACTGGCATAGATTTCAATTCAATTTCAAAATTTCAATTAAAAATTGCATATGGGCAAAAGATACCTAATGCAAAATTTGTGTTAACAAAATTTTAACTTGTATTTCATTCTACGAATTTATCTTGATTATCTATACAAAGCGGAGTAGTTTGTATTATTCAATGCAAAATTCCGCTTATGGGTCGTCTCACTTCACTTGATGTTTTTCGCGGCATCACTATCGCAGCCATGATTCTTGTTAACATGGCGGGTGTTGCCGACGAATCAAAAGTCTACCCTCCACTACTCCACGCAGATTGGCACGGCTGTACCCCAACTGATTTAGTCTTTCCTTTCTTCTTGTTTATCGTTGGTGTGGCGATGACTTTCTCCTTGTCAAAGTACACTGGCGACAATAAACCCACAGCCCCTGTTTACTTGCGTATTTTGCGTCGCGCTGCGATTTTATTCGCTTTAGGATTATTACTCAATGGTTTTTGGAATAAAGGTCCTTGGACTTTTGATTTGAGTAGTATCCGCATTATGGGAGTGTTGCAACGCATTAGCTTGACATATCTCCTTGCTTCTGTTGCTGTCCTTAAACTCCCACGTAAAGCACAATGGATATTAGCAGGAATGTTACTCAGCGGCTACTGGTTAGCAATGATGTATGTACCCGTTCCCGGTTATGGCGCTGGAGTGCTGACGCGAGAGGGAAATTTCGGTGCTTATATAGACCGTTTAATTATTCCTCAAGCACATCTTTACAAGGGTGATGGTTTTAAAAACTTAGGAGATCCAGAGGGACTTTTTGGCACTATTCCCGCTATTGTGAGTGTATTGGCTGGATATTTCGCTGGACAATGGATACGCGCTCAGCCAGTTAAATCTCGTACAAGCATAGGTTTAGTCTTATTTGGTATTGGTTGCTTAATTATTGGTTGGGCATGGGGCTGGACATTGCCGATTAACAAAAAGCTATGGACAAGTTCTTATGTAATTTTCACTAGTGGTTGGGCATTATTGTTACTTGCAGCTTGTTATGAACTTATTGAAGTGCGGCGGGTACGGCGTTGGGATAAACCTTTTGAAGTGCTGGGATTAAATGCCATTTCCCTTTTTGTTGCTTCTGTACTGCTAATTAAAGTTTTGGTGAGAACTAAAGTCGGGTCTGGGGAAAATGCTCCGAGCACTTATGATTGGATTTACCAAAATGTCTTTGCATCTTGGGCTGGTGCAATGAATGGTTCTTTACTTTTCGCTATTGTCACTGTGTTATTTTGGGTGGCGATCGCCTATGTGATGTATCAGCGGCGATGGTTTTTCAAAGTCTAAACTCCGTTAAGTCCTACCTTGTTTATAATTAAGCACCCAAGACAATCATTGTGGAAGGATTGAGGCTGAAGTTGCGGCAATTTCATCTGTTTTCAGGATTGATTAAAATAGATTTTGGTTGATTAGCATCAAATAGAGAAGCAGATAATAGAATAATCGGTTTGTTTGTTAGGTTTTCTCCATAATGAACCATTCCAGCAGGTTCAACTAAAGAATCTCCTACTGTAAGCTGTATAGTTTTCCCTTTTTGAAGAATCAATTGTGTGCCATTAGCTTTCGTTACTTTAGCCTCTCCTTGCACAACAGTATAAGTTAAAGTTCCCGCTTCTACTCGTTCAATCTGCATTCCCGGATGAATATGAGTAGGGAGTTTTGTTCTTGGTGCGATTGTATAGCGTACAAGCTCAAGAATCTGCTTTTGATCTTGAGTCGGATAACCACTCGCTAAAACTTCACGCCTAACAGATTGAGTGTAAGTATTGGGTGAGGGGCTTTCTTGGCTGTTAACAACTACACTGCCAAAAGCCAGGATAGCTAAGGGGAGAATCACAGACGCTTTTCTCATCTTAAAAGTTTTTTGTTGGGGTAATTTCATAAATATTAATTTTCCTTAATATCTCTGATACAAATGGTACTAAAGAAAGCTGAAACACTTGTGATTGAAGCAGTTTGCAATTGCTTACGTAATTCATACCGGGGTTTTGTTTGATTCGGGCGTAACTATAGTTTTGTGTTTTTTCATTTTATAGATGTATCGATCAAATCTTCTCTTTAGCTGGTGTGGCGATTCCGCGCCTAACCAGATTCCCCTCAAGTTCTTTGATGAATTTAAAGTCTTCCTCCACCAAAGGCTGACTTGAACTTCCAAATGATTCTTCACATGCCAAAGGTTTCTTCTCAAGGAAAGCAAATGCTTGCCGAAATTGACGGGGAACAGCTTCAATTGGCGAATCAAAGTGACAGGAAATAATTCGCCCAAAATCCCAAGTTGCAACTTTGTCAGCCCAGTTGAGTACTTGTCTCGGTGCTTGGGGAAAAATGAAGATTTGCAGAATCGGTGCGACAAATGGACGCCCATTTCCTCGTAGGGTATCGAATGACTGCTTCCAGTTCTGTTTCCAGCGAAATGGAAATAAACCAAAGTACGCCTTTGGTGAGTGGTTTGGTGCTTGAAAAGTATCGCGAAACGTCTGCACCATTCCAGTTACCTCTAGCACACTGGGACGAAAGTAAACTGCAAATAAACAAATGCGTTGCCATCCTTTGCGGCGGTTTGCTTGATTGTCCTCGATCGCCTCGAAGGCATTGTCTCTAGCGTGAAACAGCAAGGGATATGGATCTAATTGAGCGATCGCCGGTGGTTCTTCTGGTACAGATAAAACAGAATCAGTTACAAGCACAGTCCGCGATCGCCTGTGGAAAACCGCTACTTCCGCAAAAGAACCCCGTCCCAAGTTGATGTCCAACACTGCATAATCAAACTCATCACCAAAGGGCGCTTGTCTGCTGTCCTCTGGCAGCACTTGGGTTCGTTTTTGAGGAAAGCCAAGCCAACTCAACGGTAGGTTGAACGGCAAACTCCACTGATGCGGGGCAATGAAAACCTGTGCGTTTGGAAAGCGTCTGGCAAAGGGACCAACGAAAACTTTGTGCTCCAAACCAGAACTCGTTGGCAGAATGATATACTTAACTTCACCGTGAACAGCCACCAACTCGTTCACCAAGCGCACACACTCAGTCGTCGGAGCAACAGGCGCATACACAAGTAGACCCCCTGCCCAGAGCTTTACAACAGTCATACGAATCGGTACGATAGTGTAGAGGATGCCTTGAAGTTGATCGAATGTCCAGATAGTGTCCTTAACTATTTCCCTACGAAGTGTCCGCCGCTTGTTGTAGGGGTAGAGTGGTACAGCAGGCCAAAACGGCCATGACCAATCTCTTGGATGTTCTTGTGGCTGTACCTTCTTTTGACGTTCCTGTGAATTCATCATCCTTCTACCCCTGGAGTGTTTCTTTCCAATTTTTAGCATTGGAAAGGTTTTTGCTTGTCAAGAAGTGTTTGTCGATAATTATGTTGTGGCAGGGCAAGACCTGCTCTGGTTTCATATAATTGAGTTTGCATCCCTTCAGGTTATGTAGTTTATCGAGAACCTGTATGACCATCGCTAAACAGATTTACGAACTCGTCAAATCTCTTCCTCAAGACCAAGCCAGCGAGATTCTCACTTTTGCTGAATCTATTCGTGCTAAATATCTAAATTCTAATCAACCCAGTAGTACAGTCGCTCCAGTACCTTGGGCTGAACTGGTTTATTCCTTAGCTGGAAGTTGGGGAGAGGACTTTCCTACGTTGGAAAACATTCGTGATAATTCGGGGCAGGACATCCTACGGGAGAGGCTCTAAATGTACGTTTTGGATACCAACACCCTGATCTACTACTTCAAAGGTCAAGGACAGGTTGCTCAAAATCTTGCCAATGTCTCTCCCCAAGAAATAGTCATTTCCACAATCGTTTTCTTTGAATTACAAGTCGGTATCGCCAAATCTAACTCACCTGCAAAACGCACCCAACAACTTCAGCAACTGTTGAGCCGAGTTAACCTGGTGTCGTTTGAGCAAGCTCATGCTTTGGCTGCGGCAACCATTCGTGCTCAATTAGAGCAACAAGGTACACCCATAGGTTCGCTCGATATTTTGATTGCTGGGACAGCCATAGCACTTCAGGCAACTCTCGTCACTCATAATGTCAACGAGTTTTCCAGGGTTGCAGGACTTGTGCTCGCAGATTGGTATTTATAATTATGCTGGTGCTCCTAATGCTTTATGCATTGATGTGGGGAACGTACGAACATAAATGTATGATTAGTGGAAAAGACGTTGCAATGCAACGTCTCTACGTACTATGCACCCACAGCTTCTTTCGCAGCGTACATCACTTCCAGAGTAATTTGACTGAAATTGCGATCGCGAGCAAATTTCTCGGTGTTACGCTTGACTTTACCACGCACAAAGCCAGGAACCTTGTTCAATTCTGCTTGAGCATCCTTAGTCCATCCCAAATCAGAATCAGCAGAAATGCCCTTGGTAATGACTTCCTTGGTATCATGTCCGCCGAAGATTTCCAACAGGTGGTCTTCCATTCCTAAGGTAAAGGAATTGTAGACCAAATCCGCAATCTGATTTGTTCCTTCGTAACCCATGAATGGTTTGTAACCAATGGGGAAGTTCTGGATGTGAATGGGTGCAGCAATCACACCGCAGGGGATATCCAGACGTTTACCAACGTGGCGTTCCATTTGGGTACCGAAGATAGCAGAAGGTTCGACGCGGGCGATCGCATCCCCAATTGCCCCATGATCCTCGGTGATCAGCACTTCATCACAATACTCGCTCACCTGCTGGCTGAACCACTCCGCATCGTATTTGCAGTAAGTTCCAGCCCAGACAACGTGAATGCCCATTTCTCGTGCCAGAATCTTAGTCATAGCAGCTGCGTGAGTGCTATCACCAAACACAACGGCTTTCTTACCAGTCAAGTTTTGACAGTCAATCGAACGAGAAAACCATGCAGCCTGTGATACATACAGAGTTTGCTGGTTGATAAACTCTTCGTAGTCAACATCCGCCCCTTGAGCATTAATTATCTGCTGAATTTTACGGATACAACGAGCCGTTTCTACGACACCCATTGGTGTGATATCTACGGTTGGGATTCCGAATTGTTCTTCAAGGTAACGAGCTGCCATAACACCAAGTTCCCGGTAAGGGACAAGGTTAAACCAGGCGCGGGGCAGGTTCTTCAACTCGTGAACGGAAGCACCTTCAGGAATCACAGCATTCACCTCAATACCCAAGTCAGCCATCAACCGCTTGAGTTCTGTGCAGTCGTGCTGGTTATGGAAACCGAGGGTAGAAATACCGATGATGTTGACAGAAGGCTTTTCGGTTTTAGCTTCGGGCAGTTGGCCTTTCTTGCGGGCTTTCTCGATGTAGTATTGGACGATTTGTTGGAGAGTGCGATCGGCAGCTTGGAGTTCATTCACGCGGTAGTGGTTCACGTCTGCCAGTAGCACATCCGCTTTCGCCTCCAGAGATGCCCTTTCCACAAAGTTTGCTAAGTCTTCTTGTAAAATGCTGGAAGTGCAGGTGGGAGTTAACACAATCAAGTCTGGGTGTTCTTCCGCGTCTTTACGGGTGATGTTGTCCACCACTTTTTCTTGTGAACCGCGTGCCAAAACGTTGCGATCAACAATACTGGCTGTCACTGGCGTGAAGTTTCTCTCCCGTTCTAGCATGGAACGCATAACGTTGAAGTAGTCATCACCCAAGGGCGCGTGCATGATCGCATGAACATTTTTAAAGGAACTGGCAACCCGCAGAGTACCAATGTGGGCGGGACCTGCATACATCCAGTAAGCCAATTTCATCTTTGATGTTCTCCCTTTGTATGAAATGAACTATAGCAATCCTATATGAGTTGTGAGAATTATCGTTCGCGCAGCGTGTCCGGAGGACATACCGCCAAGACGCCAAGGACGCCAAGAAAGAGAAGAGAAAATCTTACGAATGATTTAGGACTGCTATATATCTGATAATAAGAGCACTACGAGTGCTTGTTTTTTTTATCGTTTCTGATTTTCGCAGAACTTGTAGCCCTAAGAAATGGGATTTAACAGAATTGTAATAGAGGTGCGATCGTCCGATCGCTCAAACCTGCTGACTAATTGAGATTGGGCTTCTGACTTCAACAACATTTCTGTTGTAAAAGTGATAAGAATCTTAACTTTTAAGCAAATTTCTTATGGAGCAGTAATTTACATGATAGCCCTTGCAAATCAGCCCATCCCAGTAATAGTAGATACAGACGGTGGAGTTGATGATGCCTTAGCTCTGATTATGGCATTGAATTCACCCCAATTAGACCTGAAAGCAGTCACCGTTGTCGCTGGCAATGTTAACGTAGATCTGGCTACTAATAATGTGTTGCATGTACTGAGTATTGTTGAACCCGATACTTCGCCCATCGTTGCCAAAGGCTGTGAAAAACCATTGGTGAGACCTCCGTTCAATGCAGCGGGGATTCATGGTGCAGACGGTTTGGGTGAATTAGATCAGTTCTTGGAAGCTGATGGTACACCTCGCTATCCTAAACTTACTATTGAGCCATCTACAGAAAATGCAATTGAGCTGCTTCTCAAAACAGCTCAAGAGTACGGCGATAGTCTGATCATTATTGCTTTAGGACCACTCACGAATCTGGCAACAGCGATTCAGAAAGATGGCGCAACCATGAAAAAAATCGGACGGATTGTGATCATGGGTGGGGCTGTGACTGTACCCGGAAATATTACAGCAGCGGCTGAATTTAACTTTTTTGTCGATCCCCATGCAGCTCAAATTGTGATGGAATCAGGAATTCCCCTCACTCTGGTTGGTTTAGATGTAACCATGAAAGCCCCTCTAGCACGTCAAGTTGTTGAAGATAATTTACAGCGTCGTCCTTCTAAAGTCACCCAGTTTATTGCCGATTGCACTGGAATTTATATGACTTTCCACCGTGACAACGAAGGCTTTCACGGATGTTATCTACACGATCCTTTAGCTGTGGCGGTTGCGATTGATCCGAGTTTGGTAACTACAAAATCGCTATATATGATGGTTGAAACTGAAGGAAGATTCACCAGTGGAATGTCACTAGGTGATCGGCGCGATCGCAGAAGTGAGAAAACCAATCCGCCCAATGTAGAGGCTTGCTTAGAGGTGGATACTGAACGGTTTTTACAGCTATTCGATCAACTTGTTTGAGGAATATTTGCTTCTTTAGTATGAAAGGTAATTTTGGAGAGGCAAAGCCTCCCCAACCTATTCCTAAGCAAAGCGTGGGAACGAGAAATCTTCACCAATCATGCAGATACTAAGCGTCGCAAAGATTCAGAACGACGTTTTGCCGTGGCGTTATTTGGCTGAATTTTCAGGGCGTCTTCATAAGCTTGCAGGGCTTGAGCATTTAATTTTTTTCGCTCATATGCATGACCAAGATTATTCATTCCTACCACATAATCAGGTTTTATTTTCAGAGCTTCTTTATACTGACGTATGGCGATGTCAAACTGTTCTTGAGCAAAGTAAGCATAGCCTAACCCGTTGTAAATATAGGCTATATTTTCTTCTTCTTTTTCGCCTTCTTCCCTTTCTTCTTCAGCAGCTTTGATAGCTTTTTGAAAGAGAGTTATCGCTTGAGAAAATAGTTTTTTCTCAGAATAAATACTGGCTAACTCGTAATATTCTTGAGTGGTACCGCTTTCTTTGGTCAGTTTTTTTCGCAACCTTGACATGGAACCTTCAACTCTACGACTTTTGAAGACCTGGCGGAAAATACTGACAACTGCAATTAAGAGCAGACCGACTAAAACTGACAGATAAATAGTTGCTAGATCGTTATCCATTGTATTTAGTAAAATTTTCTTCTTATCTATATATCAGCTTATATGAAACAATGAGAATTATGAATTATGAATACTAAAAAATTTCATTTATAATTTCTAACTGAGAAGTTCCCAATTTAGCGTAATCCCCAATATGTAGCGCGTTGTTTGAGCCACCCAGAATTAATATAACGGGCAATGGCTTGGTTAACCTTTCTTCGTAATGGATCGTACTGCAATCCCTTAGGCATGACTACAGATAACGGTTGGGTTGATAGCTTAGCTGAGAGTAACCGATACTGAGGATATTGTTGCACCCAACCACTTAAAACACTAGCATCTGCAGCAAAGGCATCTGCTGAGTTATTTTCTAACAGCGCCAAGGCTGCTTGATAAGAATCTACTCCCACTAACTCGGCGTTTGGTATATAATAGCGCACATCGGCAATAGTGCTGGAATTGTTGAGGACGGCGACTTTCCGTTTTGTCAAATCACTGAGTCGTTGGAATAATGTGTTTTTTGTGACTAATACAGTGCCATCGAAGTAGTAAGGAACACTGAAGCTGACTAAGCGAGAACGTGAGGCAGTTGCTGTGACTCTGGCGATCGCCAGATCAACTTTATGATCCAAGACTGCGGATAGGCGATCGCCATTAGCAACAGGTTGTAGTTTCACCGCATCTGCTTTACCAAGTAAGTCTGCTGCCAATGCCTTAGCTAAATCAATTTCTAAGCCTTGTAAGTTACCGTTTGTATCTCTAAATCCTAAGGGAGGCAAGTTATCTTTGACTGCAATTCTGATATAGCCCCGCCGCTGAATTTCGGGCATTTCTTCTGCGGCAGATGCTGATAGTTGTGTATCTGCGACTGTGACAATGGAAAAAGTCAAGAACAAAAAAATGACAGCGGATATGAGCAGATGTAACCAACAACCTGCTTTCGATCTGTTACATCCGATATCCATCTGTTTGCACCTTTATCCTTTAGGTTGGCTTGCCAATTGCGCTACTTTGTCGAAGCTTGCTGGATCAAGAATTGCTAATTGTGCCAACATTTTGCGGTTGAGTTGGACATCAGCTTTTTTGAGATTCCCGATCAACTGGCTGTAACTCAAACCATGTTGGCGTGCAGCAGCGTTGATGCGGGTGATCCAGAGGCGGCGGAAATCGCGCTTACGTTTTTTGCGATCTACATAGGCGTTCCGCAGCGCCTTCATGACTCTTTGATTCGCCGTTCTAAACAGAGTTGAGTGAGAACCGCGAAAACCTTTAGCGAGTTTGAGAATTTTTTTGCGGCGTTTGCGAGCAACGTTACCGCGTTTTACCCGTGTCATATTGTTTTAGTTCCTGAACAAATTACAAATAAGGGAGCATGAGGCGCACGTTTTCTGCATCGCGCTCATCGACAACTGCCATTTTCGACATATTACGTTTCTTATCAGAGCTTTTGTGCTCTAGCAAGTGGTTTTTGAACGCTTTGCGACGTACAATTTTACCGCTACCTGTAGCGCGGAATCTCTTTGCCGCTGCTTTACGAGTTTTGAGTTTAGGCATGGACTGGCTTTGATTGGACACAATCCATCATTATAAACTAAGAATTTAGAAACAAACGGCATCAGGCGCTGGCAAACGTTTTTTTGTTAAATAAAAAACTTCACAGTATCGAGAGCCATTTAAGAATCCGGGAATGTGGATTAACGCAAGACTATTTTGTGGCGGCACAACTACTAGTAGGCGCTGGCTGCTCGCGTTGTGGACCAGTCTTAGTAGGATCATAACCAACGAGCACCACTTGACCTTTTTCGTTATATATCCAACCTTGAGCAGGTATTATCTGTTTGACAGGTGGCTTTTGAGATGGCTGCTTTTGTGTTGCACTTGTTGAACTTACCGTACTGGCGACAGGCTTTATTAAATTAACACGCACATTGTCACTACTGAGAATTTTATTTGGATCAGATGGCAGTCCGCCGCGTCCGGTAACAGTGAAAGTGCTACCAAAACCTTTGACACAGGGATTTAGAGCAATTTGCTGTGCCGGATCTACTACAGTTTGTGTCAATTGAAATAACCCTTGGGTGGGGTCAATATCAACTACATTAATTAGCACATTACCACTTAACCCGTCAGTTGCCCCAGTGGCGGTGATGTCGCTTGTATTTGGGGAAGCTGGATTGCGAGACTGAAAGCCAAAAATACCTCGGCTATTGATTTTAACATTACCGCCACGGGAATTAGCAGAGTTAGCAGTGATATCGCTATTGTCAAAGCCAACCAGGATACCGGTATTAATATTGATGTTGCCGCCAATAACGTTTTCTCCTGTGGCGTTGGTTGCGATGATGCTGTTGCGACTCATGATCAAATCTTGTGAGTTAATGTTAATTGTCGCTTGCTCTCTATTCGGGTCAACTTTAGCACTTTGTGTATCGGCGGTGAGTGAGGCATTGTTGTTTAAACGGATAGAGCGTGCATTTAACGTCATGTTGCCTGCAGATCCTGTTCCACGACTCGCCACGCTTACTATTGCCCCATCTTGCACTAGTAAGGTATTGGTTTTGACTGTAAGATCACCCGCATCCCCTGTTGAGTTTCGCTGTGCAGAAGCAAGCAAGCCACTAGGAAACTGACCATCAGGAGTTCTACCAATCAACTGCACATCTTGGGCATCAACGCTCAAACTACCCCCCTTGCCCTTACCGGAAGTGGCAGCTTGTACCTGTGCCCCATCTCGCACGAGTAAGGTATTGGTTTTGATTGTAAGCTCACCCGCATCCCCTGTTGAGTTTCGCTGTGCAGAAGCACCCAAGGCACTGGGAACCCGACCATCAGCGCTTGTACCAATCAGTTGCACATCTTGGGCATCAACGCTCAAAGAACCCCCCTTGCCCACATCGAAAGTGCTAGTAAATACCTGTGCCCCATCTCGCACCAGCAAGGTATTGGTTTTGATTGTAAGGTCACCCGCATCTCCTGTAGAGTTTGGCTGTGCAGAAGCACCCAAGGTACTAGAAAACTGACCATCAGCGGTTCTACCAATAATCTGCACATCTTGGGCATCAACAGTCAAACTACCCCCCTTTCCCGCACCGAAAGTACTAGTACTTACCACTGCCCCATCTCGCACTAGCAAGGTATTGGTTTTGATTGTAAGGTCACCCGCATCTCCTGTTGAGTTTGGCTGTGTAGAAGCAAACAAGCCACTAGGAAACTGACCATCAGCGGTTGTACCAATCAATTGCACATCTTGGGCATCAACGCTCAAAGAACCCCCCTTGCCCGCACCCAAAGTGTCAGCACCTATCTGTGCCCCACTCTCAAGCCGCAAGCTGTTAGCACTGATACTGACATCACCTCCCTGTCCATTTGCTCTTGGTCGCACCTGATTAAAAATGTCACTATTATTAAGGTTTATTGCCCCGGTGGCATTAACCGAAATATCTCCCGTTTGAGTACCAACTGTCCCCAAACCTTGCCCTATTCCAGCGCTGAGGAAACTTCCTCCCGTCATCTCTAAATTCCGGGCATTAACTGCAATACTACCGCCACCACCTGACCTAACGTTAACTTCCGCACCATTCGTTAGCGATACATCCGCTCTTTGCACTCCCACAGGAAAACTCAAACTCCCATCACCATTGAGTCCTACCGTCCCAGCAGCAGATAATCCTCCTAACTCAACTCGTCCTCCTCGTGCAAACAGTATTCCACCTTCTAAGTTGACGTTACCACCCACCAGTGCTAATGAATTTCCTTCTGGAACAGTAAGACCAACAGGATTACCACTATCATCAACAGCCTGAGACTGATTGGTAATATTTTTAAAATTCTCCCGATAGCTCAACCCAACCGGAGCAGTTATCGTTAACAATGGCGGTGCTTGGGGATTCGTTGCACTAAACTCAAACCCATTCTTAAATATCAAACTATTTGCCGTACTTCCCAAAAAAGAACCACCCACAT
>NZ_CAWPKW010000345.1:0-1455 GCF_963888615.1 Brasilonema octagenarum UFV-OR1
ACTCACATCTTGCACCTGGAAATATGAATGTCAAAACCACAACTACGTGCGAGGGGAGCTAAGCGTTCAATATCAAGTAAAAGAAGAGACACGACTATTTGGGTAAAAATTGATTCTAAGGCAGTTTGTGCAGCCTGACCCCAATCAGGTGGTGATCCAGACTGAATATGAAGATAAGTCCAATGAGCAATGAGGTAGGCAGTCAGAGAAAGAATCAGCCAGCGATACATGCCAAGGAGAGAACCCTGTCCAAAACGGTGCAAACCAAAACGTTCGCGAAGCGTGACCCTTTGGGTCATTGCTTTGCGGTTTTAAACCATCCCTCAATTTGCCAACGACGCTTACCCCACCACTTGAGAGTAGAAGCTTTAATGGGACGAGTAGACAAGACAAAACGTTTTTCAAGCTTGCCCTTATCGCGCTTTAAGTAATACCAAGATACGGTAACGGGAAACTTTAAACCAACCAAACGGACTTGTTGTCCCTGTTTGTGTAAATGTCTTAAAACTCTTCCATCAACTAATTTACGGTTAATAGCCACACCTGTAACCGCATGATATTTCAACTTGCGTACACCATGAAGAAATTCCACGCTCCCAAAAGCCGTATCAACCAAAATATTCACCCGAAAGCGTTCAGTTAAAGATTTAGGTAAACGCTTAACTAACCTGAGTCCTAGTTGAGCGGGTGAAGGTGTACCCTTACCTCTCCAAACACGGAAGTTCCAAGGTATGCGCCACTTTCCGACAACTAAATAAACTACTACTATATGCAGACCACGTTTACCGTTATAAACTCTTATTAAATCCTCAAAGTTTTTAAATTTACCCCGTTTTTCAAGAGTCGTTAGGTCAATGATAACCTGTAAAAATGGTTTACGTCCTTTCCCTTCTGCTGAAAAAACCTTTAAGCTCGTCTCTAATACATGGTTACGAACAATACGAATCATATCCCTTGTTGACCAAGGATTGATATTTAAAAACCGACTCAATGCACTCGGAGATTTGGTTTGAGAGTGTTCAGGTAAGGGATGCCCTTGCGCTTCCAAAAATAATCCCAGCATTGCATCAAGATTATCTTTTTGGTATTGCGTCGGCATTAACTCTTTGAGATTGTATACTAGCTTTTGGGCGTAGGTAAGCATTGTTCTTGCTATAAAAAATTCGATATTTCACGCCCTTTCTCTCATATTTTCTGCTATCAAAGCAAATTCCGTTTTTGAAATTAAAGTTAGCGCTGGCGCTCCGCGCTCGCCGTAGGCGATCGCACTACAGGATGACGCAAATAGTCATCCCTACATCTTGTATTTTTGGAAGCTTTGTATGTAAAATTACGGCTACTTTAAGTTTCTTTATCACTCTTGTGTACTTAAATTATTGATTCATCTTCTGTTATATTTTTGTACTCCTTATTTGCCTTTTACGGGTTTGTTCGGTTAGGTGCAAGATGTGAGTT
>NZ_CAWPKW010000346.1:0-28572 GCF_963888615.1 Brasilonema octagenarum UFV-OR1
AAGAGCCCCCTGCTAAGAGCCGTCTTAATGATAAGTCTTTCACCGGACATGATATCAGCCCTGCTCTGAAAGTGGAGCGATCGTTTCCTTTGACCGACCCCCGGTTTGCAATACTACTCGGTTAATGAGGCTTTGCCAAACCCAACAAAACCAACATTTTGTGGGGTTGGATCGCACCGTTTGTTGGTGACACCTCCCTTCGGGGGACACCCCATAAATTGAAGATATAGATCCCCGACTTTTTGGAGAAGTCGGGAGTCTTGTTTTCATGTAAGCGCAAGCGCACGCCAGAGGCTAACGCGCAGGGTGCCCGCAGCGGCTCAGGATTTAGGACTGCGATATCATATACAAGTGTGTAAGTCCCAAAATATTGAAATACTTAGTTAATAGTGTCAATTACTACTGATTAGTCAATAAATGCCGCAACCATAACCAAGCTCGATTCTTGATCTCAACGGGAGCCGGATTGGTTAACCGGGTTGGGGTTATTGATTGAACGGTGTTATTGAGTGAAAGTACGCCAACTGTTAACTCTCCATCGGTGTTATACCAGTCGCCGCCGCCATTACGACCAAGCAAGGTTGCTCCTACTCCTGTCACTTGATACAGGTTAGTAAAAAGATGTGCTTTCTCAAGGCTTTGGATAAAGTTGTCTCGCTCTGCATCAATATTCGAGTCAATATGATGGGTAATTTGTCCTGTAAAGCGGCTGAGTTCAACACTGATATCAAATGTTGCACTACCAAGCCACAGAGGTCTGCCATCAGGGCTCAAATTGTTAGTCTGCCACAAGCGAACGTGATGACGTTCCTTGGCGCTGTTACCTACCGGTAGCTCAAATGCAAGATCCTGCTTGCGTCCCAAAAAGTATAAATTGCTAACAGGAGCATTAGGATAGGGACGCTTCAATAACACACTTTTGGCAATGCCAACGCTGGACTTAAAGGTAATTGGATCTGCCGGATACCAGCCTGCTGCCAGGATTGCCTGAACCACTTCAGCTTTTGTACCAACCAATCCAACATTGAGCGGGTCGCCAGGTATACCTTCAGCCGTTTGCGTGGTTTTGGGAGAATGCTCTAGTTTTGAGTTGTGCTCGTAATGACGCCATAGTGCAGGTAAAACAACATAAGCTAGCAGCAAATATAACCCAGGAATAACGATAAGCCAAATCCATAACCTGCGGTGATGTGACTGTACTGATGTTTGTACCTTACTGGGCATTGCCTTGTTTTAGTTTTTCTAGATCAAAGATGTTTATCATTACTATAAAGCAGGAATTGTTTACCGATGTCAAATGATGTCTAGTAAATAAGGAGCAGAAACGAGAAAGTGAAACCGCTACGGATCATAGTTGTAGGTGGTGGTGCGGGAGGTTTTTTTGGTGCAATCGCAGCAGCCGAAGCACATCCTAACGCGCAAGTGACAATACTTGAAGCCAGTCGCGAAGTCCTGGCAAAAGTCCGCATTTCTGGTGGCGGACGCTGCAATGTCACTCAAGCTTGTTTTGATCCGTCAGGACTGGTACAAAATTATCCCAGAGGCGGGAAAGCTTTGCTAGGTGCATTCACGCGCTTTCAAGCTAAGGATACAGTCGCTTGGTTTGCTACCCACGGAGTACCACTCAAAACCGAACCTGATGGTAGAATGTTTCCCCTGACTAATACTTCTGAAACTGTAGTCAACTGTCTGATAAATACAGCAAAAGCAGCTGGGGTAAACATACGTACAGAAACACTGATTGTTGCTGTCAAACAACTCAGCACTCCTAACTTTGAAATTTCTCTAAAGTCGGGAGAGATTTTGGAGTGCGATCGCCTACTCTTAGCCACAGGTAGCAACCCTGTCGGTTACAAAATAGCACAGAAGTTTGGACATACAATTGAACCACCAGTCCCCTCTTTATTTACCTTCAATATCAAAGATGAATTTGTTTTGAAGTTGGCTGGTGTGAGTGTTAACCCTGTGCGGTTGCGCTTAAGCATACCAGGATTTCCCCAATTAGAACAAACAGGACCATTGCTGATCACCCATTGGGGTTTTAGTGGTCCAGCTGTACTAAAACTTTCTGCGTGGGGTGCCAGAGTGCTGCACTCAAACAACTATCAAGCCACCTTAAATATTAATTGGGTACCCGATTTCCAGCCAGAAGAAGTCCGACAGAAATTACTAGCAGTCAAAAATGAAGTGGCAAAACGGGCGATCGCCCTACATCGCGGCGTAGACTTACCCCACCGCCTCTGGCAATACATTATCTCGCGTGCAGGTATCACACCAGAAGACCGTTGGGCAGAATTATCAAACAAAACACTCAACCAGTTGGTGCAAGAACTGACTCAAGGAGAATATCAAATAAAAGGCAAAGGAGTTTTTAAGGAAGAATTTGTCACCTGTGGCGGTGTCAACCTTAAAGAAGTCAACTTTAAAACAATGGAAAGTCGATTAGTTCCAGGGCTTTACTTCGCTGGAGAAATTTTGGATATTGATGGTGTCACTGGCGGCTTTAACTTTCAAAGTGCTTGGACAACCGGATATTTAGCGGGGTTGGGAGCAGTTAACTGAACTGCAAAAAGAAACGCAAAAATCATCTACTCTTTTGAATATTTTATTTTTTATAAAAATCCTTCAAAAGGAATAGAAGAAATCACGTGTGTAACGTCGTAAGATTACTTAAGATAAAGATTTTTAACTATACAGAGGTCTAAAACCAACATAATCGAGATTTTTAGCTTGACTGAAAATGTGTATTGAACCTCTTGCAATCATTGGTATTGGATGCCGTTTTCCGGGTGCAACTAATCCCGAAGCTTTCTGGCAGCTGCTCTGCAACAAGGTTGATGCTATCGCGCCCATTCTCTCCGAACGCCAGCATCTACATTCCTGCTTTATTCGTGACCCCACTTCATCGCAGTCGCAACTTATACAAGGTGGTTTTCTAGAGCAAATCGATCAATTTGACCCGCAGTTCTTTGGCATTGCCCCTCAAGAAGCTATCAGCATAGATCCTCAACAACGGCTGTTACTGGAAGTCACCTGGGAAGCGTTGGAAGATGCCGGGTTAATCCCTCAAAAACTTGCAGGAAGCGCAACGGGAGTTTTTGTTGGTATTGCCGGCTCTGATTACTACGAAATGATGGCACAAGCACGCACGACAAATCCCTATGCAGTTACTGGCAATCTCAGCAGTGTTGTTGCTAACCGTATTTCCTACGTGCTTAACTTGATGGGGCCGAGTTTGTCAATTAACACCGCTTGTTCCTCTTCTCTAATGGCAGTTCATCTTGCTTGTCAGAGTCTGCGTAGTCAGGAATCTAGCTTAGCTTTAGCCGCAGGCGTGAACATCACACTATTCCCTGAAGTGACAGCAAGCCTAACAAATGCAGGGTTGATATCGCCTACAGGACGTTGCAGAGCATTTGATGCTCAAGCCGATGGCTTCGTTCGTGGTGAGGGAGTTGGTGTTGTGGTTTTGAAGTTGCTATCTCAAGCATTGGCAGACTCTGACCCCATCTATGCAGTCATCCGGGGTAGTGCAGTCAACCAAGATGGACGCAGTCATGGACTGGGTGCTCCCAATCTCCAAGCACAACAAGCATTACTACGACAGGCTTATCAAAATGCTGGGATTTCACCAAGTTTAGTACAATATATCGAAGCGCAAGGTAGTGGAAGTTTGTTAGGGGATGGGATCGAACTCAAAGCCCTAGCAACTGTTTTAGGTGCGAATCGCTCTGTTGGAGATAAATGTCGAATCGGTTCCGTCAAAACCAACATTGGACATTTAGAAGCAGCCAGTGGAATTGCCGGATTGATTAAAGTGGCGTTGTCTCTCAAGTATGGACAGATTCCGCCAAACTTGCATTTTCAGCAGCCAAATCCGAATGTGGCGTTAGATAAACTGCCGTTGCAAGTGCAGCAAACTTTGGAGCCTTGGGGAAGCGATCGCCCCTGCATTGCAGGCGTGAGTACGTTCGGCTTTGGCGGTACAAACGCTCATATAGTGATGGAAGGAGCAGCCAGTAAAAGTCAAAAATCAAAAGTCAAAAGCCAAAAGGATGACGTAATTGAACGTCCTGTGCATGTGCTGACTTTATCTGCCAAAACTGAAACAGCATTGCGATCGCTAGCCCACCGTTATCACAAGTTTTTAGTTAATCATCCTGATGTGTCAATTGCCGATGTTTGTTTTAGTGCCAATACTGGCAGAACCTCATTTAACCATCGGCTCGCAGTTACTGGGGACTCTACAGGAAAATTTGCAGAGCGTTTGGAGGCGTTTGCATTATGTCAGGAGTCCGTCGGGTTAGTGAGTGGTTTGGTAAAGCCAAAGAAAGTTCCAAAAATCGGATTTTTGTTCACTGGAATGATTAACCAGACACTGGAACTGGATCGTCAACTGTACGAACAAGCGCCCATCTTTCGCCAAGTTATTGATCGCTGTAATGCGATCGCCCAGCCGTTACTCGGAAAGTCCCTTCTCGACTTTCTTTATCCCACAAGTGTTGGGGAAGCTCGTACCGATGAGATTGGCTACTGCACGGCATTATTGACGCTGCAAATAGCACTTTACGAGTTATGGAAATCTTGGGGGATTGAACCATCGGTTGTGATGGGAACAAGCTTGGGAGACTATGCTGCTGCCTGCGTTGCCGGGATTTTTAGTTTAGAAGATGCAATTAAGCTGTTAATCTCCGGGGAGGAGTATATCCAATCTCGCCTCCCAAAAGGGGGGATGCTATGCGTGTTTGCAGACGAAGAGCGAGTGGCAGCTGCAATTAAACCCTACGCTAACCAAATTGTTATTAGTGTCTTTGCCGGTCCGGTGGTTTTAATTTCCGGCGAGCAACAAGCAGTCAATGCAGTTATGGCTGTGATGCAAGCACAAGGAGTCACAACGCTTTGGTGGAATAGATCCTACGCCTTTCACTATCCTTTTATAGAACAGCCAGAGTCAAATGTTACTCAGTATGAGTCAGATTACACTTTCTCTGCTCCCCAAATCCCGATAATTTCCTGTGTCACAGGGCAGCTGTCTAGTGATGCCATGAGCATCATGGAGTATTGGAAGAATATGCTCCAAGAACCCGTGAGGTTTTCAACAGGGATGCAAACTATGTATCAGCAAGGAGTCACGGTATTTGTTGAGATTGGACCAAAGGCCGATCTATTGTCAATGGGCATCCTTTGTCTGCCTGAAGAAACTGGGGTTTGGCTTCCAAGTTTACGTCCGGGACAATCCAACTGGCAGCAATTGTTGTCCAGTTTGGTAGAACTTTATGTTTTAGGAATACCTGTTAATTGGTCAGAGTTTGATGGCGACTATTGCCGCGATCACTTACAACTACCCACTTATCCTTTTGAGCGACAAAGCTATTGGCTAGACAGCGATCTAGTTAGCAATCATCAGGAAACTGCATTCTCAACCTCTAAACATCAATCTTCTTTGACCAGTCAACCCACAGATTTAGATACACTCATCCCTGAATCGACTATTTCCCTAACGCGAGAGCAACTTGCGGCATACCCAGAAAAACAGCAGCAACTGCTTGAAGAATATTTAACAAAACAGATTACCAAAGTGTTGGGACTGGCTCCATCTCATCTAAATGTTGAGCAATCAATCAATACCTTGGGGTTGGACTCCTTGATGTCAACTCAACTAGTTAATAGCGTCAGAAAAGACCTCG
Source organism: Brasilonema octagenarum UFV-OR1 (assembly GCF_963888615.1). Classification (NCBI taxonomy): domain Bacteria; kingdom Bacillati; phylum Cyanobacteriota; class Cyanophyceae; order Nostocales; family Scytonemataceae; genus Brasilonema; species Brasilonema octagenarum. Next base: position 5,688 of record NZ_CAWPKW010000346.1, read on the forward strand.
CTTTAGAGTTGCCACGAGAGATGATGTTTAAAGACATCAATTTGATTGATTTAGTTCATCAATTACAGACCCAATTGACTTCCTCTTTTTAACTATTTCAAGTACAAAACAGCGATGTATCACGATTTATTTTCAGCAGATTCTCCACAAGAAGCGACTTTAGTTAACCTGTTACGTTATAGGGCGCAACAACAACCAAACCATGTCCCATATACCTTTTTGGTAGATGGAGAAACAGAAAAACTTAGCTTCACTTATGAAACATTAGACCAAAAAGCACGCGCCATTGGCGCATTGCTTCAAAGCATGGAAGCTTTTGGAGAAAGAGTGCTGCTTCTCTATCCACCTGGACTGGAATTTATTGCTGCTTTTTTTGGGGGTTTGTATGCAGGTGTAACTGTTGTGCCTGTGTATCCACCGCGAGGCAAACAGCGGATGACAAGATTGCAAGCTATTGCAAAAGACGCACAAGCAACTTTTGCACTCACCACCTCATCTGTCATGACTCAATTGGGAGAAAGATTCAAAGAAGAATCAGAATTAGCAGCTTTGCAATGTATAGCGACTGATAATATAGCTGAGAATTTAGCAAATGATTGGTATTTTCCTGAAATTAATAACGACTCACTGGCACTTCTCCAATACACATCTGGTACAACAGGAAACCCGAAAGGGGTGATGGTAAATCATGACAATCTACTCTATAATTCTGCTTTAATTTATCAAGCTTTTGAGCATACACCTGACAGTCGAGGTGTGATTTGGCTTCCTCCTTACCACGATATGGGGTTAATTGGTGGAGTCCTGCAGCCTGTATATGGAAGTTGTTCAGTTACGCTGATGTCGCCAGAGTCTTTCCTACAAAAACCTTTTCGCTGGCTAAAAGCTATTTCTGACTATCAAGCAACTACCAGTGGGGGGCCTAATTTTGCTTATGATTTGTGTGTTGATAAGATTACTCCCGAACAACGCCAACAGCTTGATTTGAGCAGTTGGGAGGTTGCTTTCAATGGTGCTGAACCTGTACGGGCGGAAACTATAGAGAAGTTTTCAGCAACATTTGCAGATTGTGGTTTTAAAAGAAGTGCTTTTTACCCCTGCTATGGAATGGCGGAAACAACCTTAATTGTGTCTGGAGGTTTGAAAAAAGAGCCGCCAGTGATTCGCTTTGTGCAAGATAAAGCTTTTAAGCAGAATCTAATTGTAACTACTACAAGCAAGGACGAAGATGCAAGAGCGATTGTTGGTGTTGGTCATAGTAGCTTAGACCAAAAAATTGTCATTGTTCACCCAGAATCATTAACTCGCTGTCTGGATGGACAAATAGGAGAGATTTGGGTTGCAGGACCGAGTGTGGCTGGTGGCTACTGGAACAAACCGGAAGAGACGCAACAAACTTTCAATGCTCAACTACAAAACACAAAAGAAGGGCCATTTCTACGCACTGGAGATTTAGGATTTTTACTCAATGGCGAACTATTTGTCACAGGTCGCCTCAAAGATATGATGATCATTCGAGGGCAAAATCATTATCCCCAGGATATTGAATTCACAGTTGAGAATAGTCATCCAGCACTGCGAGCAAACTGCGGGGCAGCATTTTCTGTGGAGATAGATGGTGTTGAGCAGCTAGTTATTACTCAAGAGATAGAACGTACTTACTTACGTCAGTTGGATGTAGATCAAGTTGTTAAGTCTATTCGTCAAGCAGTGTCAGAGCAGCACCAGTTACAAGTTTATGCGATCGTGCTGCTAAAGACGGCGAGCATCCCGAAAACTTCTAGTGGTAAAGTTCAGCGTCACGCTTGTCGAGTTGGATTTCTGGATAAAAGTTTGGATGTTGTCGGAGATTGGACTGCGAATCTTACGGAAACAGACTTACAACAACTTCAAGCAGAAGTAGACAACCTTTGGGAACAAGTGCATTCTTCAGATGTTAATTCAGATATTAATAAATCTGAGACTGAGCAGAAATCATTCAAACCAACTTTGACAGAAAAAGAAATCCAAACCTGGTTGATTTCTCATCTTGCCTTGTACCTGAACATACCTCCTGATGAAATAGACATTCAAGAACCTTTTACTGCATATGGTTTAGATTCAGCAGTGGCAGTCAGCATGACAGGTGAATTAGGTCAATGGATTGGCTGTGAACTTGCAATTATTCTTTTCTGGGAATACCCTAGCATCGAAATACTAGCGCAGTATTTAGCAGAGGAATATAATTCATTGTCATCAAGCAAATCTCCAGCTAGTGTTTGAAAAAATCTAAAAATTGAAAATTTGATAAATATGAACCAAGAAGCAATTAGTACTACAAAGACCGAAAAATTAGAGTCAGCAAAAGCATTCAACTTCAATCTTTTTGATCCTAAGTTTAACGCTAATCCTTATCCAACTTATCATCGCCTCCGAGAGTCAGAGCCGGTACATAGATACTTTATTGGAGGTGATTGGATCGTTACCCGCTATGCCGATGTCAAAGCAGTTTTAAAAAGTGGTTGTGTTCGGACTGATGATAGACCAAAATCAATACAAGAAAGAAACAAATATCTCAAAGACAAGCAAAAGAATCTAAATACTCTTGCTTATACCACCAGCCGATTTTTATTTTATATGAACCCACCAGACCATACTAAATTACGTGCATTGGTAGGTAAAGCCTTTTCTCCTGTAGTTGTTGAGCGTATGCGTCCTCAGATTCAGGAAATTGTGGATGAATTGCTTGACAAAGTTCGGCACAAGGGGAGTATGGACATTGTTGCCGATCTTGCCAGTCCACTTTCTGTCAGTGTAATTAGTAGGCTGTTGGGAATACCAAAAGAAGCTCAACAGCAGCTTCATCAGTGGACTAATGTTTTGTCTCGTATTTTAGATCCACTGGTGTCACTAGAAGAATATCAAGCGATGAATAAAGCTACAGAAGAGATTCAGGAATATTTACGTACTCTGATTGCCGAACGAGAAAAAGATCCACAAGAAGACTTGATTAGTAATTTGATTGCAGCTCAAGAGCAAAATGACAGGTTAAGTCAAAAGGATATATTGGCAATTTGCACATTGTTATTCGGGGCAGGTGAAGAAACTACAGGGAATACAATAGGCAATGGAATACTGGCATTGCTACAACACCCTAACCAAATAGAACAACTCAAAACAGAACCAACAAAAATCCAAAATGCTGTAGAAGAAATAATTCGCTATGATAGTGCAATTCAAATGTTAACGCGTATTGCTATTGATAATTTAGAAGTCGGTAACCGAACAATAAAAGCAGGTGAAAAAATAGTTCTTTGCTTGGGAGCTGCTAATCGAGATCCAGCCCAGTTCCCAGAACCCGACGAGTTAAATATTAATCGAGGACAAAATCAACACGTTGCTTTTGCTGATGGTATTCATTATTGTTTAGGAGCAGCATTAGCACGCGTGGAAGCGCAAATTGCTATTAATACACTAATTAAACAATTCCCTGATATAAAGTTAGCTTCAAACAAGCTAGAGTGGAAAAAGAGTATAGTCATACGTGGCTTAAAGGCTTTACCTGTAAGTTTTACAAAATAAGTCATTTCTATCAAGTTTGGATAATCACAGGAGATTTGTAAAATGGAGCCAATTGCCAATACAAATAAGACTCAAAAATCAGAGATTGCAAAAGCTGTCAAATTTAATCCTTATCACCCAGCGTTTCAAGCGAATCCTTATCCCATCTACCACCAACTGCGCTCTGTTGAACCAATACACCAGAGCTTTAAGGGTATGTGGGTAGTTACTAGCTATGCTGATGCCAAAGCAGTTTTGCGTGATCCTCGCTTTTGTGTTGATAAAATGCCAAACAATGTTAAACACAAAGGCAATTATTTGAAGCAGAAGGATTTCAATACACTTGCACAAGCCATTAGCAAATGGTTAATATTTTTAGATCCGCCAGAGCATACCAGGTTGCGAGGGCTGATTAGTAAAGCGTTTTCTTCTACAAGCGTCAAATTTCTGCGTCCCCAAATTCAACAAATCACTGATGAATTAATTAGCAAAATTCGCCATCAAGGCTACATGGATATAGTATCCGATTTTGCTTGCCCATTACCTTGCAATGTTATTGCCGCAATCCTGGGGGTACCTGTTGAAGATTGGTTGAAGTTGTATCATTGGTCTGATGAACTATCTAATATTTTAGATCCGCTCAGATCTCTGGAAGACTACGAGCAGATGAATAGAGTTGCGCTGGAATTTACAAATTACTTTAAAACCTTGATTCCACAACGCCAAAAAAGCCCGCAACAGGATTTGCTGAGTGCGTTGATTACAGTTAAAGAACAGGATAACAAGCTAAGTGAAGAAGAAATTATCTCTGTCTGTATGTTATTGTTCTTTACTGGTGAAGAAACGACAGTGAATCTCATAGGTAACGGTATGCTTGCCCTATTGCGTCACCCACAGCAGATGCAACAGATCAAGACACAACCAATGCTTATCCAAAGTGCTGTGGAAGAAATTCTACGTTATGATAGCCCAATCCAAATCACCACACGAGTGGCAACTGAAGACATTGATTTAGATGGTATTACTATTCGAGTTGGTGAGAAAGTTCTTGTTGTTTTAGGCGCTGCAAATCGCGATCCTGCACAATTTCCTGATCCAGATCGCTTTGATATTACACGAGTTAATAATAGTCACTTAGCTTTCGCTGATGGTATCCACTATTGTTTGGGTGCAGCATTGACGCGGATTGAAGGTGAAATTGCTATTAATGCTCTTGTGCAACAATTGCCTGATTTACAGTTATCACAAGATAAAGTTGAGTGGCGAAACAAAGTTGCTTTTCGCAGCCTCAAGGCTCTCCCCATTACCTTCAAGCCAACGAACGTACAATAATCAAATAAAAAATGTTTTACTAAACTACTAATTTCAAATTTACAGAGAGCCTAGAATCAAACTGGCTGCTGATCAAAGAAGAGTTAAACAGACTGTAACATGGTAATTCTACCCAAAGGACGCCGTTTTTTTGCGGTTAACGACTCATGACAAGCAACAGAAAACTTGCTCCTAACGAGCAAAGCATGGAAATTTTAAATCGTTGTGCAGGTTCTTTTAATATAGTAACGATTAGCCGCGTCAGGGGAGGCTTAAAAGAAGAAATAGTTAGACAAGCTCTTGACTTAATTCAAACTCGTCACCCGCGCCTTAATTCTCGTATTGTCGGTGCCTTAGATAGTCTATGCTTTGACTGTGGAGCAATAAAAATTCCTTTGCGTGTAGTCTCTAAGCAGTCTAGCGAGCAGTGGGAAGAAGTTGTTTTGTCAGAATTGAATCAACCTATTGAAAGTGATAAATGTCTAATACGCGCAGTATTAATTACGTTTCCCGATGAAAAACTAAATTATTTACTGACAATATTGCACCATGCTATATCAGATGGATTATCAACTGTTCAATTGCATTCAGAAATTTTGACTTACTGCCAGAAAATAGTAGACGGCGAAATAGAAGAGAGTCTTTCTAGCTTACATCCACTTCCTGATATTCAAGAATTGATGCCCAAATCAATGCAGGTAAAATTTACAGCAATAAAGAGCATTTTCTTTTTGTTGCGCTTCACGCTCAAACTAGGTTTGCATCGTCCTGAAACTCTAAAATTTGAGAAGTATGTTTCTCCAGAATTACGTCGTTGTAACATGGTTCAGAGAAAGCTTAATAAAGAAATTACTACACAGTTGATAGAATTTTGCAGAAAACAAAGAACAACGGTACAAGGTGCTTTATGTGCAGCAATGATGTTGGCAGTAGCCACAGAAATTAGAAGTAAAAATCAAGAAAAATTGCGCTTTAGTTGCTCCTCTGTTGTTGATTTAAGAAAACGCTTCAAGCCAGAAGTTAATCGGGAAAACTTAGGTATATTAACTTCGGCTATCACCACATTACATAACCTATACACAAATACATCTTTTTCGGATTTAGCACGGAATGTCAGACAACAATTAAAAGTCAGTTTAGAAAGTGAGGATATCTTTAGTATAGTATTGATGTCCAAGAAAATTTACGAGTCTCTTCTGTCTCGCCCAAATAAAGCACCCATGACAGTAAGTGTTACCAATATTGGTCGAATAGACATTCCCAGTGATTATGGTTTATTTAAACTTGAAGAGATTAGTTTTGTGCCTGCACAGGCAGTTTTTGGTGGTGTTTTTGGTGCTGCTATTACAACATTTAAAGGCACAATGATTTTAAATTTCATGTTTTCTGAGCCTTCAATTAGTAAGGGAAAAATCGAAACTTTAGTCAAGGATGCAATTTCTTGTATTGTCGATGCTTGTAATACCAATGGTTAAAGCAAGAGTTCCTTAACAGCCTCAGTAGTTCCATGAACGGATGTGTTTGACGTGAATGAAAAAAGCTTTGAACCCCTTCCCTGGTTGTTGTCTAGAAGGGGACAAATTGTAGAAGTCAAAAAGAATTGCTTGATTATTGATTTTACTTCTTACTAACTAAAACTCCTTGTTCCTGTTGTATGGGCAAGACATCTAAAATATCAGTTTGAGAACAATATTTCAGGTCTTCATCACAGTTCAGGCGCAACAGACGTTTGCCGTGACTTGCAAGATGAAGAAGTCCCAACAAGTTATCTTGCCATTGAGAGTAAAGAGCGATCGCGCTAATAACTTCATCGTTACCCGCCAGTTCATCTTGTGACAATTTGGTCTGCTGTACAACACTGTGAGCGATCGCACCTGCACAAGCCGTATCTTCTAGAGAAAAACTGCCTTCCCAACCTGAACCGACTATCCAAACTGTTTCTGGTTGCTTTTCCAACAGATATTGCACCACTGCTGCACGGTTGACAAAAGCAGCTGCAAGTACTGCTTTTGCATCCTGTATTCTTTGTAAAGCACGGGTGCCATTAGTGGTACTGATGAACAAGCGCCGTCCTTGTACAACTTCTGGGGTACAATCGAGAGGAGAATTACCCAAATCAAAGCCAGGAACTTTTGACCCGCCACGTTCTCCTGCTCGTAGGCGTTTTTCACTGGACCATTTTTCGCTAACTGCTAAAAGTTGATCCAAATCACTGAACACTTGGACAGCTTCACCTCCAGCTGCCAAAACAGTCGCCATTGTTGTCGTAGCTCGCAGTACATCGACTGCGATCGCGCATTCTGGCACTTTATCTGTTGGAGTTAATTCCGGAGTGTGGAAAATGAATAGCTTCACGCCTTGAGTACACCTGATTGAATACTACTGCCGAAAATAATATTTCTCCGTAACAAGCGTCAACCACCGTAGTGATAGTTTATGCAAGAATCAGAGTAATGAAGTTGATTCTCACTGCTGTTATCAACACACCAGTCTTCATCTGTTGGCAAATCAACGGTAATCTGAAATTAACAACAAATTTACAAAAACTGTGTTTGGCGTTCAAATTGCCCTCTACTAGCAAACTGAGGCTATTCCTGCTGATATGGTGACTAGTAGTAGTTAGTGGTGCTTTTGAGAACAACTAACTATTGACAATCTCCAATCCAAAACCCCAAATCCCAAATCGATATGGCACCTTTACCCAATTATCGCCCGAAACAACTGTCTGTTGGCCCGTTAGAATCAGAGATTTTGAATATCATCTGGGAACTCGGTTCAGGTACAGTTAAAGATGTGCACGACCGAATTCTAACTGACCCCAACCGAGAACTCGCTTATACATCTGTGACTACCGTACTGCGTCGCCTCACCGATAAAGGGTGGCTAGCCTGTATAAAAAAAGCACGAGCATACTATTGGCAGCCATTGGTGACAAAGCAGCAAGCAGACGTTATTAGAGCGCACGAACAGTTACAGCGATTTTTGGCGGTGGGAAACCCCGATGTTATTGCTGCTTTTGCAGATAGTTTGGATGAAACTGCTTCTGAGCAAATACAGGCGATCGCCAAACGCATTCAAGCCGCACGCCAAGCCAGGGAGGAACAATAATGCATCTAATAATGATTGTGGCTGCAATAATCGTTGTTTATTGGATAAGATGCCAATGGACACAACCCCAAGCAACTTGGAATAAACGATGGCAATATGCCCTATTTTTGTTTTTCTTTCCACCGTTGCTCATTTTCATGACGGCGATCGCCGTCATTTGCATGGGACCCCAAGGTCAAATGAGCGGGTTACAGACAGGTTGGTTGAGCTATGTTCTAGCATTTATTAGTCTTGCTTTTTGTGCAATTTTATGCATAAAACTAGCATGGGGAGGATGGCAGTCTGTGAAATCCGCTCGCAACTGTTCCCTGGTTGATGTTGCAGGTAGACAAGTAAGAGTTCTAGATACAGGGGTACCGTTTGCCGGTCAAATTGGATTTTGGCAACCCGAACTTGTCCTCAGCCAAGGACTGCTGCACACTCTCTCACCAGAACAATTGGAAACTGTCTTAGCACACGAACAAGGACATTACCATTACCGGGATACATTCTGGTTTTTCTGGCTGGGTTGGGTACGTTCCTGTACCGCGTGGTTACCAAACACAGAAGCTTTGTGGCAAGAGTTGTTAGCCTTGCGCGAACTACGCGCTGATGCACACGCTGCTTCACAGGTAGATCCTTTACTGCTTGCAGAATCACTTTTGTTGGTGGTTAGCAGCCCGCCTATATCCTCAGAAATTTGCTGTGCTGCATTGGGTTCTAGTCACGTAGATCGTTTAGAACAGAGGATAGAAGCCCTGTTAGCACAGCCAGAACCAGTTCCAGAAGTTCAATTACAATCTTGGAATAGTTACCTGCTGGCGTTTGTGCCTCTGGTTACTGTAATATTTCATACGTAGTTCATTTTTTTGATCTCAAGTAGAGTGCGTTCACAAAGTGCGCACTCTATTTTTTTTGTTTCAAGTGTCATCGCAGACTTGCCACATCAGTCCAGATATCACTAAAGTATCTGAGAATAACGAATCATTAGACTAAAGAAATTATGACTCCCTCCCTACCTCACTCTCTCTCTCCCTGTCCACTCCCTACCTCTTACAAACATATTTGTGATTTAGACCAACTCATTGTCCTTGTCTCCTCCCATCGCATCGCAGGAGGTAAGATAGTTTTCACTAATGGTTGTTTTGATATACTTCACGCAGGACACGTCTCCTATCTTCAACGCGCCAAAGCATTAGGCGACATTCTGATTATTGGTGTTAACTCCGACAACAGCATTCGCCGTCTCAAGGGATCAACTCGTCCCATAAACCCGTTAGAAGATAGGATGCAGGTTCTGGCTGCACTAGCTTGTGTTGATTATCTCATTCCTTTTGAAGAAGATAGCCCCAGTTACCTTATTAGCAAGCTGCGCCCCAATATCTACGTCAAAGGCGGCGACTATACGAAAGAAACTTTACCAGAAACACCCGTAGTAGAAAACTACGGTGGAGCGATTGAATTCTTGCCCTTTTTAGAAAATCGTTCAACAAGTAAAATCATTGAACGGATTTCCCAAGGTAAAAATGATTTATAAGCAATACCTTCGCCAATTAAGGAGGCTTGATATAGAAAAAATTCAGATAAGTAGGTCGGTACAAATAAAGTTAACTAGTCAAGGCAGTCATTAGTCATTGTAAGAGTTTCAGAGTTTTCACATTTCTTAACATAGTTCGGTTTATTCTTACCTACCTACTTAATACAGATTTATTTTTCCCATCCGGCAAAAAACTGAGTCAATAAAATCCTGTATGGTTTTTGTGGAAGTAATTTTGACTGTCCTGTATGTCTGGGTCAGGATTTTAGGTTTTGCCTAATAATTAAGCATAGGCAAGTCTATGGCTGTTTTGGCAAAAGTTAGACTACCTCTTTTTTTGGTAAAAGTATTGATAAGCAATTAAATATTTCGGCTGGTGCTGCGCCCATATAACGTTAGTAGCTTACCAAAAAAGTGGGTGATGCTCTTTCACCAAAATCCTGATATATTTCACTCTCCCAACTTCCGCAACTTCCGCAACTTCCCCTGCTTACTCATATGTATCAACTTTAAAGTGAAACGGTATGAAATCCCCGTCCTTCCTGGACGGCTTTTATTTATTTTTTGTCCCAAGAACTACGTGATATCTTTGAATTTAAATTCCTATCAAGGAGATTTTGTCAAAAGTTTGTGGTTCAAAAACTCTTGGGTGGATGAACTGTGGTTCGCCATTTTACGTGAAAGATGAAAATACACTTAACTCTAAAGTATATAAAAAAGTCACTGTGTAGAGTTTTATTTTGACTTCACAAATATCTATAAATTGGAGAAATCTTTGATAATTTGCTCCAAAAAATGTATTTTTTATCACTTTTCTTTTTTACTAATATAGTTTACTTGGAGTAGTGATTGAGTCTGAAAGTTCCTTTATAGGAGGTTTTCTATTTTTTATTTTAGGTGACATAACTCTTCATATACTGATTTTTAGGAATTTTTACCTTATTTTATAAAACTGCGTAATGCATGTGTTTTAAGTAGTTTTTATCTCAACTTGTCGAGCGTGAAAAAGTAGAAAAAAGAGTGAATATCTCAATACCCACCAGTTAACTAGATTACCTTGAAAAGATATCATAACACTAGTTTCTTATGACAACATCAGATATAAAATCAGGGAGAAGTACTTACTTTAATGTTAAGAGGAGTGATTAGTTAAGATGAGTAAGCTTCTTAAAACCATTGCAGCCTCCCTAGTTTTTGGTATGGCAGTTGCTGCACCAGTAGCTACATTTCCATCATTAGTCCAGGCACAAATGCCCGCAACTACAACCACCCCTACACCGACAGGTACAGCCACCCCCACACCAACAGGTACAGCTAAACCTCGCACCACAGGAGGCAAAAAAACTCCTGCCAAAAAACCTACCACAGGAACAACTAATAAACCAGGTACCAGAGGAACAACCAGTAAACCTACCACAGCAACACCTACAAGCTCGCCTACACCTGGTTCAACGACACCTTATACTGGTGGGCCTACACCCACAAGTTCACCTACGCCCACAACAACACCAACAAGGTAAAAAGTAAAAACGGTTAGGCAAGATAGGTGATCGCATAGCGCGCCCTATGCCCCAAACAAGCTTCGCTTGGTTGCCCCAAATCGGAGATTTTGGGGAGAGGGGTTTCTTGAAGGAAACCCCTCTGGGCATATACCGGCGATCGCGCCATTCAATATTGATACAAAATTGATACAAAAGCTCCATGTGCATAATGCCTTGGAGCTTTGTTATTGCTTGTGAGTTAAAGTTATTAACACAACAATATCTCTCAATTTATATGCAAAAATCGGGCTACATCCTGGCATTGGATTTGGGTACAACAGGTAACCGTGCCTTTTTGTTTAACGCAGATGGTAAGATTGTTGGTCAGGCATATCAAGAACTGACACAGTTTTATCCTCAGCCTGGATGGTTGGAACATGATCCATTAGAAATTTGGCAGGCAACTTGCTGGGTGATGCAAACTGCGATTAAAAATGCCCAGATTGCTCCTGATGAAATTATCGCTGTTGGACTAACAGTACAGCGGGAAACTTGCTTAATTTGGGATAAAACAACTGGTCAACCTCTCCATAGGGCGATCGTCTGGCAAGATCGCCGCACTGCTCCTTTATGCCATCAGTTACAAGAGCAAGGATATGCGCAGGAGATTTCAGATCGCACAGGACTCATTGTTGATGCCTATTTTTCAGCCACAAAGCTGTCATGGCTGTTAGAGCATTTTCCAGGCGTTGACCTCACAAATATTTTAGCTGGAACGATTGATACCTGGGTGCTGTGGAACCTAACGGGTGGAAAAGTTCACGCCACTGATCACAGCAACGCCAGCCGTACCATGCTGATGAATTTGGCAAGGTGTGAGTGGGATGAAACACTGCTGACTCTGTTTAAGATACCTCGTCATATCCTGCCCCAAATTCAGCCTAGCTTGGGAACTTTTGGAGTGACTGATGCTAGCTTGTTAGGCGTTGAAATTCCCATCACTGCCATTTTGGGAGATCAACAAGCTGCTTTGTTTGGACATGGCTGTCATTCTCCCGGATTGATGAAATGTACTTATGGTACTGGGAGCTTTTTAGTCGCTCACACTGGTTCTCAAATCGTGCGTTCACAACATCAACTTTTGAGTACTTTGGCATGGACTCAAGCAAACACAAACGCAACTTTGGACGTGAGCTATGCATTGGAAGGTAGCATATTCACGAGTGGGGCTTGCATCAAATGGCTACGCGATCGCATTACTCTAATCACAACTGCCGCTGAAACTGAGGTGCTCGCAAATCAAGTCACAGATAACGGCGGAGTTTACTTTGTGCCTGCATTTAGTGGATTAGGTGCTCCTCATTGGGATATGAGTGCTAGGGGAGCCTTTTTTGGAATTACTGCAATGGTACAGCGCGAGCATTTGGTACGTGCAGTACTGGAGGCATTGGCTTACCAAGTTCAGGAAGTTGTACAGGCAATTCAAGGATCCAACACTATTCCCATCGAACGACTGAGTGTGGACGGTGGTGCCTGTGAGAATAACTTCCTCATGCAGTTCCAAGCAGATGTGTTAGGGATACCAGTTGAACGTCCAGCGATACGCGAAATGACAGTCCAAGGTATCGCGTTTGCAGCAGGTCTTGCTGCTGGATTTTGGGATAGTGATCACGTACTCGTGCAGCAACGACAAATTGAACGCGTGTTTTTACCTGGTGTGGGGAGAAATCACGCTTTGGAAAACTTTATAACTTGGCAAAAAGCAGTTGAACGCGCTAAGAACTGGACTGATTAATTGCAGCGATCTGCAATCATCCACTTCAACCAGAATTAATTGCAACTAGCCTAAACGCCTTTATTGCAGGTTGCTACACGTAGGTTTCGGGTTCCTTGCTATTCGCGGGCGAAAGTTATGATGCAGAACCACAAAGAAAGTATTCAATTGCGTCTGCGACTTCCTGCGTAACTTCGACAGAAGGCAAATGGCTCCTCGAACTCGATCTATAAATGTGATACCAGTGGAATTTATTTGCAAAAACTTGTTGTGCTTCAAGATATTTGGTGTCATCCGGTAGGGAATAAAGGCTCTTCATTTGCGTTGGTGAGTAAATATTGAGCACTGTTGGAAATGAACCAAGCGTCTCAAGCGCCTGCAAAGCACTGCCAAATTCTCTGTATGACCTGCCTATTTCTCGACCCGCGCGCGACCACATGTCGAAATCGTAATTTGTCATAAACTCATGGAAGGGTTTGGCGAGGTTAAGATCACCTACCGACCAACCGATGAATAGTGCGTCACGCGCACTTTGCCATTGATCGGGCTTTTGTATCTTATCCAAGGTCTCAAAGAATATCTCAGGCGGCTCAATAATGATCCACTCCAGAAAGACCATCTTTGGAACGCGATGAACCAACCTACGCCTTAGTTCAATCGCTATCCATCCAGCGTGTGCTACTGAAACTGTGACGAATTCATTTATGTTAAGTGAATCTACAAGCTTAATAGTTTCACGGATCATATCTTCACTGCCAAAGTCTCCCTCTGGACGCCGTGATTCGTTATGTCCCAGTAAATCAACATTGATAACTCTTCGCTTTTTGCTTTCGATTTCCGCAAATGCTGCCAATATCCCTCGGTCAGCACACCATCCTGGAAACAAGAGTAAGGCAGGTTCGCCTGCTCCTATGTCGTCGAAAGCAAGTTTTGATTCTCCAATTAGCTCATCCATACATACATCCAATACCATTGTATTGCCAAAATTTTTTGAGGACGGGGCGTGGGTAGCATTCGCGTTCTAAACCGCCTGGGAGTAGCAACGGATGCTGGAGCGCGAAGTGGATTACTGTAGCTTAAGTTTCACTTCGTTCAACGCAACACCCGCGTTCCTTAGTTGGGTTTTGCGCTTTGTCAGCATCAATAGAATGTCCACAGACCTGGAGTGATCAATTCAAGGAGGTGTTCATCCGGATCTCGGAAATACAGGCTCCAGCCACCCTGTTTCCAATGAACCTTGCTGTCGATGGCGATACCTCGGGAAGCCAGTCGTTTTTCCCAAAACTCTAGCTCGGACGCTGCAATTGAGAACGCTACATGCAAGCGACCACTTCCACCATGAGGAGGAATCACCCCCTCTACCGTACCGACGGGAGATGTTGTCCTCCCAGGCTCTTGAGCGATGCTCTTGGGGAACAGGATGAGGGCTTGTCGGTTGGGCACCCGGAGCACACAGATCATTTCATCCATGATCTCTTTCTCAAATCCGAATAGGTCTTTATAGAACTCAACTGAGTGTGGCAAGTCTTCGACATATAGCACGGATTCAACAATCCCATTGACGGTTTGCTTCTGGGTCATGGAATATAGCCTCTTCAAGAATAGCTACTATTGACTCTTAAATTATAGTAATAGATATTTAGACGTTAAACTATTTATGGTCTAAAATACACATAAAGTAATATTTAGGGCTAAAATATTAATGGTTGAACTCGCCGCTCTACTCATGGTCTTAAGTTGCTAGAGTGTTGTTTTTGGGCGGTTTAACAGTTCTTGGTCACTCAGTCGTAGGCAACTCACAAAGTTAAAGATGAACAAAGCAGATAGGATTAGACAAGTAGCGCTCGACTGGCAAGTGACGCGACCGGAAATCGACCCACGCCCGATGGTGCGAGTGCTGGCAGTGCTTCGTTTAGCCCTAGAACTCGAAAAGGCGACTGAAAAGCTCTTTGCCCGGTATGACTTGAATACGGCAACGTTTGGAGTCCTCGCAACACTGCGCCGTTCTTCGCCACCTGAGGGGATGACCCTTTCTCAATTAGCTCAATTTGTCCTAGTCACACCAGCTTCCATCACCAATCGCGTTGATCGTTTGGAAGCACGGGGTTTAGTCGAGCGGTATGATGCTACAAATGATCGACGGTGTTGGTTAGTGCGTCTGACTCAGAAGGGATATGACCTCATCAATGAACTGATTCCGCAACATGTGGAGAATGAGCGCCAGTTGCTTTCTGGTTTAAATGAGCAGGAACAGGAGCAACTTTATTTGCTACTACTTAAGCTACTGGCAAGTCTAGAGGATGACTAAAATTGGTTTTCAGACAACGGGGAATCGTGCTTTCTCTGTTGTTAAAATGGCATGTCATATTTGTAGCGACCTAGAATTGCAATTATAATATTTGCTCTAAGCTGCTCTCAAAGAAGAATTTCAGGCAGAATTGTTTCTAACTGGAGAAGTGATAAGTCCGCTTGTTTAACTGCAACTAATTGCCAAAAAAACGGGCGTTACTGATTTTAAGTATGAATCTAGTTTTGTCATGCTGAATGCAGCGTAAGCGCAAAGTGCACGCCAAGGGCGAACGCGCAGCGTGTCCCCTTGGGACTCAGCGAAATGCAGACACGAAATGGCTTCCCGCAAGCTAGCATCTACCAGGATTCTAAGCGCCAAAGGCGCACGCTTCGCGAACGCTTCACTTCGTTACGCTCAGAATGACAATTCATACCCTGATTCAGCAACGCCAAAAAACGACAGTTTTATGTAGGAAATTCGCTAGAACTTTATTTATCTTTTTTAACTCCCCAGGCGGGATTCGAACCTGCGACCAATCGATTAACAGTCGATCGCTCTACCACTGAGCTACTGAGGAACGCTCTGAATAATAATAATAGTTGTTAAATAAGGATTTGGCAAGTACTTTTGGAAAATTTTTTGGATTTTTTTTGGTAGACGCGAAACAGTAGTATTTGCAAGCCTTTGCCGTTCACAGTTCCTCTCAACCAGCAGGAGAAAGTTAAAAACACAGGTACTGGCTCTCAAAACTCAAAACTCACAGATGATTTATAAAGTAAACCTTAAATTGTAGGGTGCGTTCACATTTAACAGGTGCCGTATCTCCTCCACAAGGAAGCTGTCTTTGTAAGTTCCGTTCGCTTTGTGCGTGTCCTGTGGAGATCAGGACAAAGCGCAAAGGCAAAGCGAACGCGCAGCGGGCAAGGAAGGGCATATAATAATGAGACGCGTGAATGTTTTATAGTCCCATACGCATCTGAGCTAAACGTTGACGTGCCTTGGCGTCGATAGAATTAGCTAAGAACCTTGTGTTAGAATGTTTTCGTACCTTAGATTTTTGCCGCACACGACAAACAGTGGCTTCTACCTGATAACACAGTTGCTGTGCTGACATCCATTCAGCCCCGTACCCTTGTACCATCAACTGTTGTGCTCGATCTGATGTAGCAACAATCATCCGAGAAATAAGAGATTGGGCTAGTGAGGAGCGTAAAGATGCACAGACTTTTTCGATGTAAGTGTCTGCTGTCTGCGCAAACTCTGTATAATGAACCGATAGAAGCTCTGTGATAATTTGTCTGCTGCTACAGCTGTTTTGATATTGAGCGTCGAATACGACTTGAGTCTCATAACCTTGAAACGCACTGTAGCCAATCAAAGCTTCGATTAATTCGTAACGGGCTGCCTCTAATCCAGCAGTGTCACGGGTTATTTTCAAGCAAGACCAAGTGCCTATGATGTTGTAGCCGTCCACAAGCAAAACGGCTCGGGGTAAGGAAGAGAGCATGATTTTGGATCACAATTTTCTAAAGTTAACAAAATTCATTCATCATAAGATTCATAGTAATTGAAGCATGGGTTGTAACACTATGTTACAAAACGAAAAATGTATATGGGGGTATAGAGAAAAATCGATGCAAAGTATGCCCATAGGGCCTGCAAGGCAAACGAGATTTCCCCTATACCCTTGTATCCTTAAGTTTCAGGAGTTTTGTCGTGCAATTCCATCAGCCGTCGTTTGAGGCGCTGTGGTTCTCCATGATCCAATAAACAACCTTTTTCTAGTAGCAAAGCGCCGTCACAGTAATTTAACTCTTCTAAGCGATGAGTAACCCACAGAGCTGTGATACCACGATTTTTTACTAGGCGGCGGACACTAGCTACGAGTTCCAATTGGCTATCTGGATCAAGTAAAGCGGTGGGTTCATCTAACAATAGGACTTCACAGCGACGGGCTAAAGCGCCAGCGATCGCCACTCGTTGTTTTTGTCCACCACTCAAAGCATAAATAGGACGTTTTTGCAGTGAAAGTAAATTCACTGCTTCGAGCGCCTCCTGAACGCGAGTTCTCACAGCAGCAGGTGGGAGTTTTTCTTCCACTAGCCCAAAAGCCACATCAGCACCAACTGTTGGCATGACGAGTTGATGATCCGGATTTTGGAAGACAAAGCCCACAGGATGTGAAAGTTGAATTTCCCCAGACTCAGGGGTTAATAGCCCTGCTATGAGTCTGAGTAAGGTGGATTTGCCACTCCCATTTGTACCCAAGAGCATCCAAAATTCACCCTTGGGTACTTCCAGAGAGCAAGACTTAATCACATTCTCTCCGGATAACCAGCTAAAATTTAAATCCTTAACTCCTATGCCCAGTTCCACCATGTGTGTATACGAGTTAATTACTCAGCTGCTATAGCGAAGAAACCAGGTGGTCTACCACCAGCAGCAGCCCCGCCTTCTCTCTGAGTCAGCTGAACTCCAGAAATCTCACTAGCACGGACAGCTATTTTCTTTTCTGTCTTTCCTTCGCTTTTGAGTTCCACAATATCAGGGCTGCCAGTTTGCATAGCACCCACAATCATCTGATAAACTGCCTCAGCATCCTCAGAGGTTTTACGCTCTATGGATATGGGGAAAGCTGTGTTCTTTACGGTTAAGTCGATACTAAACATTTCGCTTCAATGAAATTAAGGTGCAGGACTCATTTTAACGTTAGCTTGCGTGGAGGGAGTTTGAGGAGGTCGCCAACCGGAAAAATTAAAATTAGATTAAGGAAATGAAAAACACACTAGAAAAATCTGAGAACTTTATATACAATTAGATTAGAGTTGGTAAATAATTGTAAACGGCAATTGACAACTCAATAAATTCTCTGTTCTAGGCAGGCAGTCAAATGTCAATCCTAGAGTCGGCAGAGGAAACCCGCAATAATAAGATTTTGGAGATTCGTTGTAATGACCATTGCAGTAGGACGCGCCCCGTCAAAACGGGGGTGGTTTGATGTTCTCGACGACTGGTTAAAGCGAGACCGTTTCGTATTCGTAGGTTGGTCAGGAATACTACTGTTCCCCTGCGCCTTCCTAGCATTAGGCGGCTGGCTAACCGGTACAACTTTTGTCACCTCTTGGTACACCCACGGGATAGCATCATCCTACTTAGAAGGATGTAACTTCCTGACAGTAGCAGTATCGACCCCAGCAGACGCAATGGGACACTCGTTACTACTGCTGTGGGGACCAGAAGCACAAGGCGACCTGACCCGTTGGTTCCAACTGGGAGGGCTGTGGCCATTCGTAGCACTGCACGGAGCATTTGCGCTGATTGGTTTCATGCTGCGGCAATTTGAAATCGCTCGGTTGGTGGGAATTCGTCCTTACAATGCGATCGCATTCTCTGCTCCAATCGCAGTGTTCGTGAGTGTGTTTTTGATGTACCCCTTGGGACAATCAAGTTGGTTCTTTGCACCCAGCTTCGGTGTGGCAGCAATCTTCCGCTTCCTGCTGTTCTTGCAAGGATTCCATAACTGGACACTTAACCCCTTCCACATGATGGGAGTAGCTGGAGTACTAGGTGGAGCGCTGCTTTGTGCGATCCACGGTGCAACAGTAGAAAACACCTTGTTTGAAGACGGTGAAGGATCAAACACGTTCCCCGCGTTTACTCCTACGCAATCTGAAGAAACTTACTCGATGGTGACAGCAAACAGATTCTGGTCACAGATATTTGGAATTGCTTTCTCCAACAAGCGTTGGTTGCACTTCTTCATGCTGTTTGTGCCCGTCACAGGCTTGTGGATGAGCGCAGTAGGAATTGTAGGTTTAGCACTCAACCTGCGGGCTTATGACTTCGTGTCGCAAGAATTGCGCGCGGCAGAAGACCCAGAGTTTGAAACTTTCTATACCAAGAACATTTTGCTCAACGAGGGTATCCGCGCTTGGATGGCTCCTGCCGATCAACCTCACGAAAAATTTGTCTTCCCTGAGGAAGTTCTTCCTCGCGGTAACGCTTTGTAATAATCATCTAATATATCAGCGATATCAGCGTTAGATAGTTAAGTCGTCCCCGCCATGTGGCGGGGACGATTTGATTTTTTCGGCTAAAACTAGGAAGCTTTCACTCAAACTTGTCAATTTATTTATCAGGATGTATTCTGTTAGCGCAGCGGGGCGTAGCCCGTTTTGCGTTCTGACCTATTTGTTCTTCTTAAGAGCACCCCACGGACGGCGATTGCGCAAAGCGCAGACGCTGCTAGGCGTATCGCTACCCGTTATGAATAAAACAAACACCTTCTTTCCTATTCCCTGTTCCCTGTTCGCTGTTCCCTGTGTTTCTTGAAAGTATTTCCATGACAAAAATTCCGCCTGCTGTGATAATTCTGGGTAACAACAGTATCCCCGTGGCAAAAAAAATTATCAGCGTCTTGCCAGGAGCACAGTTGTACGGGTTGGCTGGTCGCACTTATGATGTGGATGTCAGTTTTACTGAATTTGGAACGACACTGCGAGAATTATTTGCTAATGGAACACCAATCATTGGCATTTGTGCGACAGGTATTCTCATCAGAACCCTTGCGCCATTACTTGCCAATAAGCGACAGGAACCTCCAGTTATTGCAGTTGCTGAAGATGGTAGTGCAGTGGTACCACTTTTGGGTGGACTCAATGGTGTTAATTCGCTGGCACGCCAAATTGCTGTTGTACTGAATGTCAAACCCGCTATTACAACCACGGGTGATATTCGTTTTGGCATCGCGCTAGAAGATCCTCCTGTAGGCTACTCTTTGGCTAACCCGGATGACGCCAAATCCTTCATGTCTGACTTACTGGCGGGAAACTCGGTGAGGTTGGAGGGCAGTGCACCTTGGTTGAAGAATAGTGCCTTACCTATTGCCGAGGATGCAACAAGAGTTATACAAATTACTGAAAAGCAAGTTGTTTCTATATCAACTCGTCTTGTTTATCATCCCGCTACTGTAGCGATTGGGGTAACCTTTGTTAATCCCAGCTTACCAAAAGGAGAAAGAGGAAGTTCTGAGGAAATCGCTCTTGTGCAGCAAATGCTGGCTGATGCTGAGTTAGCTTCGGCATCTGTTGCAGGAGTCTTCGCCAGCACTCTTGATGCTGCCAATCCAGCTTTACAAAAAATTGCTGATGCGCTCAATGTGC
This sequence comes from Brasilonema octagenarum UFV-OR1, assembly GCF_963888615.1. Taxonomy (NCBI): domain Bacteria; kingdom Bacillati; phylum Cyanobacteriota; class Cyanophyceae; order Nostocales; family Scytonemataceae; genus Brasilonema; species Brasilonema octagenarum. Next base: position 25,870 of record NZ_CAWPKW010000346.1, read on the forward strand.
CTGTTCGCTTCTTTAGTCCAGACGAAATTGCAGGTGTGATGTCACAAGATAATACCGTGGATGTGGCAGCAGCTCTAGCTTTACTCGCTTCCTCTGGGCAGTTGATGATGCAACGGCAAACATCTGACTTTAGTTGTGCGATAGCGATCGCCCTCTCACCCTCACCCATCAATATCAACACCACAGGTAGACCACGCGGTCGATTGGCAGTCATTGGCACAGGTCCTGGAGGAAGCAATTGGATGTCCCCACAAGTCCAGGAAATTTTACGTAATGCCACTGATTTAGTTGGTTATTCTACTTACTTGGAATTAGTTGGTTCTTTGGGCAAAGATAAAAGGTGGCATGAGTCTGACAACCGGGAAGAAATTGCACGGGCACGAGTTGCGCTGGATTTAGCAGCAGAAGGACGTTTTGTCGCGGTAGTCTCTTCTGGTGACCCAGGTATTTATGCTATGGCAGCAGCAGTGTTTGAAGTGCTTGAGAAGGAGGCAAAGCCAGAATGGCAAGGTATCGAAATTCAGGTAGCGCCAGGTATTTCCGCGATGCAAGCAGCAGCAGCAAAGATTGGTGCGCCCCTAGGTCATGACTTCTGCGCTATCTCTTTGTCTGATATCTTAAAGCCGTGGTCAATTATCGAACAGCGAATCACTGCCGCTGCACAAGCAGATTTCGTGATTGCCTTTTACAATCCAGTGTCAAAGCAGCGCACTTGGCAACTGGCAGAGGCAAAAAATATACTGCTGCGTTACAGACATCCTGATACTCCAGTCGTGCTTGCCCGCAACCTTGGTAGGGATGGAGAATCTGTTCAGGTTTGCACTTTGGAAAATTTAGCACCAGAACTTGCTGATATGCGGACAGTCATTCTTGTGGGGTCAAGCAAAACCCAGACGATCACGCGGTGCGATGGTAGCGTCTGGGTTTATACTCCTCGTCGTTACGATGAAGATAAGATTTTATGAGTTGATATGATTGCCCCTTTTAAGGGTGTCATAGGTGTAGCCATACTTTCTAAAATTCAGAGTGTCTGCAGGTGTGACAATATCATCTGGGGACAAATGAGGAAGTAAGGATAACACATCTGCTGGCCCCTGATTTACCGGTGTGGACTCACCTCCATCCCAAGGCCACAATCTGTCGTTGAGATTTTCTCCATAATGTCCACCACTGGCAGGATAATAATTGGGACCTGCATGTCCATTTGCCTGCCATTCGGCCCAAAGGCGATCCAGGTTGGAATGAATTAGCCAAAATACTGGATCGTAGGGAGAACTGATAATACTAGCCATTGTGCCTAAAGGATTAAGCTGACCCGTGGTAAAGTCAAAACTACCTCCACCGACTAACCCATGCATATAGTTATGCATAAAGACTCCACGAATTGTGAGTTGTCCCTGGCTATCGGATTTGTAAAATCCTTCTAGACCTTGGCGGAGTGTGTCATACTCGTCAACAGCAAGAATTTGGTCCAAGTCTTCTTTAGGAATAGGGTAAGTATTTACAGGCGGCGCTTGCAAAAAGCGTAAGAGAACCTCACCTAATGTTTCTCCAGATGGCTTGATATGTAAGTTTGGGTTCAAAATCCATCCATTGGCTGCTGAAAAAGGACCGGATGCAACAGGTCCCCCTTGGACATCACCTAAACCTGGAATGCTGAGGGTGACTCCTTGACCATTTGCTCCCAAAAACTCATCTTGAAAGATAACTTCCAACGCCTTAGGATCTGTCCAATCCCAATAAGGAAGCGTGACATTGGGGTTAACTGATTGCAAAGCTTTTTCAAATCGGTGTATAAACTCACGATGCCACGGTAGTAATAGAGAACTTTCATGGGCACCATCATGGCCAGCAGCAGGACCTTGTGCTTCGCTTGACATCAACCCCATTGCTTCCACGTGCACTGCAACAAACTGGTCGTAAATACTGATACTGCTACCTTCAGGAATTGTATTTTTTAATGTCCGCACAGCATCAACGAATGCTTGTTTCTCTTCTTGGGTAAGGTCAACAACATTCTTTCTTATTCCATAAGCTTTGTTTCTGCTAATAAGAAATTTTCCGTTTGGAGGAGCAAGATCAGAATGAGCACTGTTGATTTCATCAATAGCACTGTTGTGATAAGCTACAGTCAGCTTGGTATCTGAACTATCGCCCTGCACCTGATTTAATACTTGCTTATGGTCACGATGCTCAACATTATGAGAGAATGCCGGAGTTCCAAAAACGACCAACACAGCAACAATACAACTAATAATGACTGCTTTAATACTTTTGTGGATTTTCATCATCTACGCTTATTATGTTCCCAATATTTCAATAATTTTTGAGGATTTTACTGAGATTAATGATTACTATTTATATAAGTTGACAGTAAACATAATTACTCACAATAGAAAATCTTTAGGAAAATCTTTCTATTGTTTCGCAACCAGCGCAAAAGTCGTTATTTGTTTGCAGTATTGCTGTGTTCCAACCTAGTTTGACCCCCAGGCAGGATGCTTTTTTATATGAAAATAATGGCGTTGCATAATAAAGGGATGAATTCTACTGTCCAGCCAAGTGCATCTAATCACATCCGTAAGAACGGGCATCGTCGTGGTAAGCAAAACTCATTTGCTGTTCATATGATGCTGCAGCAGGGAGCGCTAGAACACCGATTCACTAATCCCAAAAACCCGGTTTCTGTTACTGGGAAGACCG
>NZ_CAWPKW010000347.1:0-28343 GCF_963888615.1 Brasilonema octagenarum UFV-OR1
TACGCAGAGGAGAAAATAGAGAGTATATGTAATAGGACTTACGCAAAAACCCTTTTAAACCCTCTTAACTTTGTGCTCTTTGCGTCCTTTGCGGTTTATTTTTCATTATTTTGCGTAAGTCCTGTGTAATTTAAAAGCAGCGAAGGGAGTAGTACGTCTTTGTAGCAAGAATCGAGGCGCACAGGCAAGATGCCCATCCCACAAAAGAATCGTAATTGGAGTTAATAAATATGAGTTCTTTAAACAATCAAATCAACCACGAACAGTTAACCCCTACACAACGCACCTCAATTAAGCGAATTCCTCAGCGCGGTCATTACGAACATCAACTTATCTATCAAATTTTAGATGAAGGGTTGATTTGTCACGTGGGATTTGTTGTAGACAACCAACCGTTCGTGATTCCAACTGCTTACGGTCGTGTGGAAGACAAACTCTATATTCATGGTTCACCTGCAAGTCGAATGTTGCGTTCTTTGCTTACAGGTATCGAAGTTTGTGTGACGGTCACTTTGTTAGATGGTTTAGTACTAGCGCGGTCAGCTTTTCACCATTCCATGAACTACCGTTCTGTGGTGATATTTGGTACAGCTACCCTTGTACAAGACGCTGAGCAAAAACTAGAAGCACTACGAGCTTTTACTGAGCATATTGTGCCAGAACGATGGGCGGAGGTACGTCCACCCAATCGTCAAGAATTACAGGGAACTTTAGTGCTTTCTCTTCCTATTACAGAAGCATCTGCCAAAGTGCGGACAGGTCCACCATTGGATGATGAGGAAGATTATAGCTTGTCCGTATGGGCGGGTGTTTTGCCTTTGCAAGTGGTTACTGGTGATGCGATTGCTGATCCACGTTTGCATACAGAAACTGCTTTACCAAAATATATAGAAAAATATACTCGCCAAGCGCAGCCAAATAACAGGCGGGAGTGAACTTTTCAACAACTTTGTAGATTAATAGGCGATATTTCTTTCCAAGCTTCTGATTCATTTGCAGCACACCAAAGGTCATATTTCTGCTGAAGATTTAACCAAGTGGTCATCCTCGTAGTTTACAATGTTTCAAAAATTCGTAACTCGTAAGTATGAAGACAGATGCAATTTTCTACGAGATATTTAAAGAATTTCCCAACATCTTTTTTGAAATCATTGGCAAACCTGAGATTAACACCAATACTTATGAGTTTACCGCACCAGAAATTAAACAAAAAAGCTTCCGATTAGATGGAGTATTTTCTCCTCTTGAAGAATTCTCTAATGAACCACTGTATTTTGTAGAGATTCAGTTTTACAAAGATGAAGAATTTTATGATCGACTGTTTACAAGTATTTTCCTTTACTTTACCCAATATCAGCCACCCAATTCTGACTGGTTTGCAATAGTCATTTATGACAAACGCAGCAATGAACGTAGCTATCCTCTACGTTATCGTTCCTTGTTGGAACCTCATCTGCGTCGCTTTTATCTAGACGAACTTGAAGACGTACCAGATGATTCTTTGGGACTAGGAATTGTACGCTTAGTTGTAGAGAGTGAGAATAAAACTGGAGAATTCGCAAAAACGCTCATTAACAAAGCTAAGGAGGAATTGACTGATACTCTCATCCAAAAGAAAGTTGTAGAATTTATAGAGACAATCGTAGTCTACAAATTTCCTAACTTAAGCCGCGAGGAAATAGAAACCATGCTGAATTTAAACTTGCTGAAAGAGACTAAAGTTTATCAAGAAGCAAAAGCAGAAGGTGAAGAAGAAGGCGAAATCAAGGCTAAGTTAAAAATTTTGCCAAAGCTTGTGCAACGAGGGATGAGTATTCAAGAGATAGCAACAATTTTAGAATTGGATACTGACACTATTAGAAATGCTTTGCGTTGAAAAGTCTTAAGAACGTTGTGCAGAAGATTCACAAGTGAGGTATAATTTTGTGCTTATCAACAAGTTTGTAGATTGATAGGCGATATTTCTTTCCAAGCTTCTGATTCATTAGCAGCACACCAAACGTCATATTTCTGCTGAAGATTTAACCAAAGTTCAGGAGTGGTTTGAAATGCTCTAGCCAATCGAAGCGCCATATTCGGTGTCACGCTTGCCTGTTCATTAACTATCTCAGAAACAGTTTTACGAGATACATTAAGAATTTCGGCAAGTTCAGTGATTGTCATGTTAAGAGGTTCAAGGTATTGACGCTTGATTAATTCTCCCGGATGTCTGGGTTTTCTTTTAGTAATCATGATTTAAAATTTTAGTGATAATCCTCGTAATTTACGTCGTAAGCATCCCCATCCTGCGATTACGTACGCACGCGACGAAGCACGTCTAAATTTTACGTAAAAAGCTAATCCCGCCTGACACCATTGACAACTGGCTTAACTTCAGAAGGATCAGAAAATGGATCAGTACCACCACTCCAATTGAAGTCGCTAATCCTGAAACTTATACCACCTAATTCTTGCACTGGATTGTAACGCAAGGTAATTCCATAAGTGCGGCGACTATATTCCACGATGTAGTCGGTGCTGGTACGTTGCCCACTGTCGAGGTTGATTGTTGTTTGAAAGCCAACCCGGAATGGTCCGTAAATTTGCTGTACAATTTCGCCACTAAATACTCTGTTATCAACAGCACGGTCAAACTTGAAAGGCGACAAGCCACTATTTAGACCTTGGGAGTAACTAACTCTAAACGCGGTATAATCAAATAAGGGTCGAGAGAAATGACCAAACTGCCCTTCTAGACCAACCGTACCAGTAAAGGTGTTTTGAGTATCACCACTGCTGTAATAACTAGTAGTGCCTGTCAGCCCAGCAAAAGTTTGAACAAAGGGAACGACTGGGTTTGGTGTATATCGTAATCCCTCAGTAGGTGTCGGTGGTAATCCTTTTCCCCGCCAGAGTAAAAAGTTTTTATTGAGAGCTGCACTCGCTTGCAGACGACTCAGTGAAATGCGATCATTATCTCGGTTAGGTTTGAGCAAGTCTTGACGGGCTGCATCAGCATCAATATATTGAGCACTACCTTGATAGCTCAAAGTGACACCGCTGTTACCTAAAGGAATCACAGGAGAAGTAAGAATACCGCCAATACTACTCTGGACAGTTTGAAAGCCGAGGCTACCATTGTAAAAGCGATCGCGGTAACTATATTCAAATGTTGCCTTGTAGGGATTTTGATCACCTAAGAACTGGCGCAACTGCAAATTCGCCCGCAAATTGTTTTGTATATCCCCTAAGTCAAGACTCGTCAACAATGCAGAACCCGTTACATCCGTTCGTGGACCCAAAGTAGACCTCAATCTTGACTTTAAGCCAAACAGCGATACAAAATTACCAACGTTACCAGTGACTGCTTTTTGAGCGAAGAATTCAGGTGCAATGCTAAAGCTCGTCCCTTCTGTATTGATGAGTTGGAAGCTACGCTCAACAAATAAGCCCCCTCGTTGATCTCCATCAAAGCCAATAGATGCGATCGCAGGGGTAACATCTCGCTTGTTACGGTCAATCACCTGCTCATTTTTGGGAATGGGTAAAGACGTTCGTTGATCCAAAACTAAACGTTGTCCCTGTGTCTTAATTCGGTCTCGTAAAGGCGTCTCGCGCGTCAGAGTCACTTTGTCTGCCCTGATGACTAACTCTGGAGGTGAAAAAGGATCGTTCGTCAGGCGGACATCCCTTGCTTGCCAACCTCGGGGATTAAAATCAACTCGTCCAGCTTCAAAACGTACTCGTCTGACTTGACCGCCTTGTTTTGGCGCAGCTAGGTTACTCGCACCGCTTCCACCACCTACGTTAATGTTGAGTCCACCAGGACTGCTTGCTTGCAAAGGTTGATTTTCTGTAATGCGATCGCTCAGAGGACGCGCTGGTGTTCCTCCCGCTGTGATGTCCGTGGGTAGGAAAGATAAATCTTGCCCTGCTGTTGGTAAGAAAATATCACCTCTGCCGTTTGTCAGTTCTCCATTATCTTGGACAAGGTTATAAGTAAAGCGCTCACCACGTAAAACTTGACCGCCCCGTGTTAAAGCAACATTTCCTTCTCCGACTGCAATCAAATTGTTCAAACTGACTTGCAGGCGATCGGCATCTACAACAGCTCCATCAAACCGTACTACCACATTACCTTCAGCCGTGACAATCCGCCGCTGCTCGTCATACTCTTGTCTATCAGAAGTCACTTCCACAATTCTTCCTCCACTTGTCGGCGTATTGGATGGTGGAGTTGTGCCAGATGGTTGACTTTTTTGCTCAGTTGTGACCCTTGGTTCTGTTGGTGCTGACTGAGTTTGGGAATTTGGGATGGGAGTAGATGGATCAGTTGTTTGGTTGCGAGTCTTGAATTCGATGTGTACTGGTTGCTCATTCGGGGATTTTTCGGTTGAGGCCTCACCCTGAGTTGGTGTTTGGGCTGTCTTGATTACCTGTCGCGACACCTTTTGAGATAAGTTTTTCAGTTTAGTGAGTGTTTGAGCAACTGGTTCTCCAGCAAAAAATGTTTTAGTTGGTGGATTTGTAGTGTCACCATTGGATGGATGAGTGGTTTCGGGCTGCTGTAGCGGATAGCCAACTGAAACCTCACCCAGTGAAGCTGCACTTTTAGAAGCAGTGATGGGAGAAAGTTCCGGCGGTAAACTTTCCGGATCACTTGGTGCTGCTAAAGCTTTCGCACTATAAATTAATGGCTTTTGCCCAGCAGTTTGCAGTGGAGTCGTTTCTTGTTGTCTTACTGATTTCTGTTTTTTTAGTGCTTGTGTGTCAGTCGTTACGACTGATATAGGATTTGCAGATTGTGAAGATTCAAAAATAGGAGACGGTTCGGGCGGCGGAACTGGATGAGGCATAATCTAGCACCGAATCAAGCTAACAAACAGCCAATAAATAGCTGGAAGGACATTACACATTGTGCCTTCCAGCTGTTGCCTTTGATCTAGATTAAGATTTAGGCAAGCCGCCCCGGAGGAGGACACTATGAAGTCTGAGCGTAAGCTCACAGGAGGTATTCCTATGCAGGCGACGGGCGTTAGGGTTTCCCAATTTGAGCTAAGTGTCCTTTGGCGTAAAATGTAGTCCGCCTTCCGGTAGTCGAATGAAGATTTGTCGCGCTTTTACTCGCCATCCTGACGACCAGGGTTACGAGCAGGGTCGTTCGACAAAAATCCAAAGACGAACAGAGAGACAAAGAAGCCAACAACTATATAAACAACGATTTTTAAAGTCAGCATTAGAGATATCTCCTTCGGATATGAGAAGCTTCCAGTGTCTGCGATGCAGAAAAGATAGCTTCTTTATCTTACCCAAATATTGTTCTCTTTTTGGATAACACTGATCGTAGATGTCCAAACAGTTGCTTTTTACCGAGTAGGTAAGAAGTCTTTTACTTTGTTTGCAAAGAAACTTAACAAATAATTTAACCGCGCAACTAGTGTCCTAGTTTAGGGTTATCTGACGTTTTTGTCTCCTTAATTTTAAGCGGTGAGATCGTTAATGTCTCTAGTTAGGGTTAGACGTTTACTTGAGACAGATGTTTCCTAGCAACAGACGAAATATATTATTAGTTTTTAGCGTTAGGCGTGCAAGCGCCTCCGGCAATCCCTATGAGCGCACTTGGGGCAAGGGTTTTAACCAAACAAAGGTTTAGCTATAAAATGCGCGTTTCTTTTGCCTGACCTATTTACCTCCACAAAAAATTAAGGTGTACATTGCCCACTTTCTGGATAATTCCTGAGCAATGTACACCCTACATTAGATTTGCCAACAGTTTAGCCGACAGCAGAAAGTTCTCGCTTGAAGAAAGCTTGTAATACTGTTTGGGCTATTTGAGGACTCGTCAAACTGATTTGTGCTTTAGATTGATTTGGTTCAGCATGTTCCACTAAAGCATCTGGCACACCAATGCGTTTAACAGGAACAACGATGTCCGCATCTAACAGCGCTTCTGCGATTGCTGAACCGAAGCCGCCCATCACACAACCTTCTTCCAAGGTGACTACGCGCCCAATTTTTTGAGCTAATGGGAAAATTAATTCGGTATCTACAGGCTTAGCAAAACGGGCATTAATCACAGTGGCTTCGATACCATGTTCTGAGAGAATTTCCGCAGCTTGCAGTGTCGTATTCACCATTGTGCCGTAACCTAGCATCAACACATCATCACCGTTACGGAGAATTTCTGCTTTGCCGATTTCTAGGGCTTCCCAACCTTCTTCCATCAGGGGAACGCCGTAACCGTTACCGCGAGGGAAGCGCATGGCGATTGGTCCTGTGGTATGTTCAACACCAGTGACTATCATTCGTTGCAGTTCTGCTTCATCTTTGGGTGCCATGAGTACCATGTTAGGAATGCAACGCAGGTAAGCAATGTCGTACATGCCTTGGTGAGTCGGACCATCAGCACCGACAATTCCCGCCCTGTCTAGACAGAAGAACACTGGCAAGTTTTGGATACAGACGTCGTGGATGATTTGGTCGAAGGCGCGTTGCAAGAAAGTGGAGTAGATGGCGACAACAGGACGTATTCCGTCAGTTGCTAATCCCGCAGCAATGGTGACGGCGTGTTGTTCGGCAATACCCACATCAATATATTGATCGGGTAGTTTGGCTTGCAGTTTGTCCAACCCTGTCCCTGTTGCCATTGCGGCAGTAATACCAATGATTTTGGGGTTTTGTTCAGCGAGTTTAACTAGGGTATGGGCAAAGACTTTGGAGTAAGCAGGGGGCTTGGGTTTATTAGAAGGAACGGCTTTTCCAGTGGTCAGGTTGAAGGGGTTTTGGGCATGGTAGCCAACTTTATCTAGTTCGGCAATTTCATAGCCTTTGCCCTTGACTGTTGCGACGTGTACCAAAACTGGTCCTGGGATTTGATGTGCTTGTTGGAAAGTCGCAATCAATTCCTCTAAATTATGCCCGTCTACAGGTCCCATGTAGGTAAAGCCGAGTTCTTCAAACACTGCGCCGACTTTGGGAACAGCCAAGCGCTTCATCCCTTCTTTGATCCGTGCTAGTTCCGGAGAAAGGGATTCACCCACGAAAGGAATTTGCTTGAACTGTTCCTCAAAGTTATCTGTGAGAAACTGCATCGGCGGACTGAGGCGCATTTTGTTTAAGTAGCGGGGTATTGCGCCGACGTTGGGAGATATAGACATCTCGTTGTCGTTGAGGACAACCAGCAGATTGGTTTTGGGCATGTGTCCAGCATGGTTGATGGCTTCTAATGCCATACCGCCAGTCAGTGCACCATCACCTATGACAGCAGCAACTTTAAATTTTTCGCCATTGATATCCCGCGCTAAAGCCATACCCAAAGCCGCAGAAATACTAGTAGAAGCGTGTCCTGCGCCAAAGTGGTCAAACTTACTTTCACCGCGCTTAAGGTAACCAGCGATTCCATCTTTTTGCCGTAAAGTATGGAAGTGATCGTAACGCCCTGTAATCAGTTTGTGAGGATATGCTTGGTGTCCTACATCCCAAATGACTTTATCGCGATCTAAGTCTAGCGTTTGGTAAAGCCCCAACGTCAACTCTACAACACCCAATCCTGGTCCCAGGTGTCCCCCAGTCGCTGCTACAGTTTGGAGATGTTTGTCTCGAATCTGATGGGCAATTTGTTGCAGTTGTCTAACTGATAAACCGTGCAACTGGTTAGGATGGGTAATTTCACTCAAATGCATATTGTAGTGTTTTCCTCTCTAACTTTTTCGTATTTTTGATTTTCCCACGCTCAGGTAAAGCAGTATCTCATACAGTCTCGCATTTATTTACCAAGACTGAAGTTGAGGTACAGCAATAGTTAGAACGGAAATCAACACCTTTGCATTTACAAAGTTTTACGTAAAATCTTAAGAGTACTTAAAACAATGTATATGCTTGCTTCAGCGAGAAGATTCTGGGCTATTATTACCACCTGGGACTTCTGGTGTTTCGGCTTGTGGCTGTTGTCTTTGCAAATATTTACTCAAAATATAAGCCATATCCCCACGAGTCATGGGTTGAGAGGGTGAAAGATTGCCTTGTGTATCTGTATTGATAAATCCTTCAGTTGCTGCTGTGGCGATACGCCTCTGGCGTCTGCCCTTTGGGCAATCGCCTTTTTTGCCCAAGCAGGAATAGAACCGGCATCTGGATATTGGGAAAGTATTTCATTTACAGTTTGGTCTGGAAACTGAAAGACTCCATATGCCTGAGCAAAAATCGCCAAAGCTTCAGCCCTAGTTATTCTTTGATTTGGAAAAAAAAGATTGCCGCGATAGCCTTTCATAATATCAGTTTTTAAGACTATCTGAATGTCATTAAATGCTGGATTGGAAGAAGCGACATCTGTCACTTTTACATTCTCTTTGGTAACAGCTTGTCGTTTCTCCAGATGAAAAGCTTTCACCATAATAGAGGCTAATTCTGCCCGACTTAACAAACGTTCTGGATAGAACTGTCCATCCGGGTAGTTCGTCATCACTTTGGCAGCAACTACCTGTGCACTTGGGTTGGATGTTTTTTCAGTGCTGGGTTTTTCTTGGGCAAAAACTATGTTAGGAACTAATTGCAGTAGTCCGACCAATGAAAGAGTACTTAGAAGCTGACGCATGATAACAATTCAAAATTCAAAATTTAAAATGAAATATATTTTGAGTTGGTGATTTCTACCCCTAATTTACGATAACAACCACTTTGGACTGCAACTGTGAATGCAAGAATTACCAACTTTGGTTTAGCTGTTTGCACCTAAACACAGCACATTTATTGACGACATTTTGTTTAGTAATGTTGCGTGCGGAGAAATTTCCTAAAATCAAAACAGCCACAACCAAATTGGCAGAGTCAGTAGCAACATCATAGAACCCATAGCCAATGCAGTCACAGCAAGGTCGCGGTCGAGATCAAAAGTTTCGGCAATCACCAGCGTAGCAAAAGCTGGCGGCATAGCCATTTGCAGAACAATCGCCCGTGCAATTGTCCCAGTTAAACCAAAAAATGGTAGTATACTACCTAAAATCAGGGGGACGAGTAGCATTTTGATTGCGATGCTGATGCTTGCCCTTGGTAAACTGTGCCACGAAGTCAGTTTGCTTAATCGCATCCCAATCAAGATTAGAGATAGAGCTACCATACTCCAAGCAACTAAGTCTAGCCAAAATTCAACGGGTGCAGGGATTTTGACTTCCCGAAACAGCAAGCCAAACCCAAAACTCCATAGAGCGGGATTGATAGCAATTGCTTTAAGAACCTGCAAATGACTATGAATACCACCACCAAAACGAGCTGCCAAGGCAACACCGAGTCCATAAGCTCCCAATGTTGTCCCCAGCAAATCATAAAACAGCGCCCAAGCAAAGTATTGTGTGCCAACAAGTGACAAGGTAACAGGATACCCAAGATATCCTGTGTTACCCACCATCGCCGCTAAGATAAAACTCCCTTGAGTCGATTTTCGGGGAGCGGTATTTGTGAGATAAGCCTGTCCTTTAATTGCTGCAAGAGCGAAAAGTGCTCCTAGTAAAATGGCACAGTAGGCGATCGCTGGTGCAATCCAAATTTGTCCTGATAAGTCAGCTTTGCGTAGAAAAACGATAATACCTATCGGCACTCCTATCCAAAAAAGGAACTGTGCCAAACGCTTTGGAACTGTCGTAGACACTCTGCGTCCTAAAATGTATCCTACTAGGACTAGGAACACTAACTTGAGATAGAGTTCTAGGAGGTTTGTCAAAATTAAACCTATAGATGTAGATGCAAGATTTTACCTATTGCGTTCCCTTTTCTCCAGTTTACAATTTGTTATGATATTGAGCAAACGCAGGAGTTGAGCTTTGGATAATGCTGGGTTTTCCGAGAAACCGCAAAACAAACCATCTAGTTCCGGTTCAGATATTCCGGAAGCTTTGCGTGATACTCCTGATGCAGCACCCAAAAAGGTCAGCATTCGCCCGTTGTATTTGATCATTGGTGGAGTGGTAGGAGTTCTGTTGATAGCCGTTGCGAGCGGTTTTTTATTTTTCGTTGTCACACCAAAAAAGACGAAAGATTCTCAACCTTCCCCTGCGAGTTCAACTCCCGCAACTCCGTCAAAATCGGGTAATTCCGCCACCTCAAAAGATAATACAGTTTTAGGTCATTTTCCTTACTCAGAAGCGCCTGAGTCTGAACTACAACCGATCTCTAGTGATAGACGTCTGAGAATGCGAAAAGCAGCCGCGCAAAAGTTTATAGAAATGGCAGCAGCCGCACGGAATGCAGGTGTGGCATTAGTACCTGTTTCTGCTTTTCGCTCTATAAAAGAGCAAGAACAGTTGTTTTTTACCGTTGGTGCCCAGCGGAATCAGACGCCAGCGCAACGGGCTGCTGTCAGCGCCCCCCCTGGTCATAGCGAACATCACACAGGTTATGCTTTAGATGTTGGGGATGGCACAGTACCAGCAACAAATCTCACTACCAACTTTGAAAAAACTAAGGCTTATCAATGGCTACAAGCGAATGCAGCACGTTTCAGCTTTGAAATATCCTTTCCTAACAACAATGCTCAAGGTGTGAGTTATGAACCTTGGCACTGGCGTTTTGTGGGCGATCGCGACAGCTTGGAAACTTTCTACAAAGCCAGAAATTTGAAACCTGCTCAGATCTCACAACAGGAAGAGTCGGGGAGTGGGGGGAGATGAGGGAGTAAACAGATGAGGCATTTGTTCGCTCGATTGACTTTTCTGCCTACAAAATAAATTTTGACAACGCGCCCATCATCGCCTCATCCTGACGGGCGTAGCTGCACTCTTCCCGATGCTCCCAAGGAAAACCGCGCAGGGGTGCTTGCGATTAGGTGAACAACAAGATTCCCGACTTCTTTAAAAAGTCGGGAATCTGGGATGTGCGATTTTCACAAATCAAATAGGATTGCTAGAAGAAAATTTCTGAATATTGCTAAACTTTTTGGATTTGTGTTTTCCACTCCAACCAACGCGTTATTGCTTGAGGTTGAGAAGCAACTTTCTTTTGCAGCAAAACAACTCCATCTTGCACATCCACAAGTCCATACTTGCCTTGAGCCAAAAGTTGGTCAATAAAAGCTATAAAATCTTGCAGTTGCTGGCGATCGCCCTTGAAGGCTGGTTGATATTGTTGCAGTTGCCACAAATCTGCTAAGGCGAAATCAACGTCTATAACCTCTCCCGAATCGAGTCGTAACTGTATAGCTGGCAAACGAATAATTCCCCGACGAGTTGCCAAATGTGGAAGCAGATAAGTAGTTGCAGAAACGCTAGCATCGCTCTTGATGTACTGCATTAATGAGCGGATATGTCCGACATGTTCCCACTGACGAGTTAGAGGAACATAAACCCAAGGATGAATAGATTCTGGAATTAAAAAGTAAAAAGCACGGTTAGGATTAGATGTAATTGTGAAGAAAATAGATAGGATAATAAATCTGATCCACCAGCGACGAAAACTTGGTTGAAATCGCTCTTGATGTTGAGACCACCACAAAATTGTGCCGTAGAATAAACCTGGAACTACAGTTAAGGCATAGCGAATACTCATAGCAAGAGCAGATTGACCATCTTGCATCAACAACACTAGTAATGGAGGACCTGCAACTATCCAAGCTGATGGTGAGATAGCAGGTATAAAAGCTAACGGTAGCCACTGACCGAGAAAATACTTTACTCGCTTGTCAAACGGAGTCAACAAACTCTGTATCAGTTCTTTAGGATGGGTAATAATTCCCCATAGAAGCTGTAAAGTACTGGGGCTATTATTTCCTGGAACATATTGATCAAAACGAGTAGTTAAGTAAAGTCGCGAATTATCATTAGAAAACAAGGGCATAATTACATTTGTCACGATTGTGACATAGCTGAAGCTAATTAAACATACAGCTAGACCTAAGCGCGGATAGCGACGACTTAAAAATAGATAAAGACCAATACCAAATGTAATTATTCCTGCTTCTTCCCGTATTCCTAATATCAAAATTAGGAAGAGCCAAAAAAGCCACCATTTACGTTTTTCTAAAGCCAAAAGTAAAGAGAAAACAAACAAAGGAATCTGACAATGCTCGTAAAAATTGGCTAAATTTGGTCCAATTACAGCATTAGCTCCATAAAAACTGGTAGTGATTAAAATAGCTATAGAAAGAGGTAAATAGTGGCGACATAGAGCATACAAGACTAACCCCGCAGCAGTTATCAAACTAACTTGTAAAACAACAAGAGTCGCGCCAGTGGGAAACAATGCATATATGGGCATCCATAGCAAGAAATCAATGACAAAGTGTTGTCCTAAATGGCAGTAGAACACTGTCTGTATTTGACCATCTTGGGTATAAGCACTGGATTGACCAGAAGAGAGAGAACCTTGAAAGATACGTCCATGTATAGTGTTCCAAAATAACTGGTCGAAAAGACCTTGGTCGTAAGATGCGTAGAAAGTGTAGAAGCGATGAAGGCAAAAAACTAGCATTAAGATGAAAAAAGATGCTGCTAATGTCAGTGCAATCTTCAAGCCAAAATTGTTTTTGATTAGGTCAAAGCGCTTTTCAAGCATTACTATTTAAATCCAATAGTTCTAAAAATACTCTTGTGTAGATGTTTGTGCCGCTAAGCATTGCGAAAAGCTAGATAGGCAGTACGAGCGAAAAAATTGACATAAAAGAAGTATTCTGCACTAGATAGTAAAGTTTAAAACAAATATCTACAGGCTCAAATCAGGTTACTCTTAAGAAGCACATTTTATAACACTTATATAGCATGGTTTTCAGAAAGTGAAGAAAAATGTGCTTCTTTAATTTGTTGCTAGCACGTTGCGGCGCTAGTCGGAGGTTCACATTTTGCACCAAGAAAAAATGGTTTGTTGACCATCTCAAACAAACGAGTCATTACAAATGCTCCGGTCCGCTGCCCTGCTTCGGTAATTGATGAAGAAGTTGGTGTTTGAAAACGTATCAAATCCTTGATACGTAGACATGCCAAGCCATGAATCAGATTTTTAAATACCGATACAACAGAGTCGGATGACCAGAAACTCATGGCGATTACCAAAGCTACAACTACATGTGTGTAAAGTATTCGTTGTCGTTGCTTAACACAAGAGGTACTTATAATTGCGCTCGTTATGGTTTGAGATGGGATGACTTGTTCTCGTAAATAAAAGGCGAACAGTTTTTTCTTGATTTCACCTCCCATTTGCCTTAAGCGAGCATTATTGCAACGCAGTAGCTCCCCAAGACGAGCCACTGCTGCAGGAGGGTCTCCCTCCGTAGGCATGTGGCGTCCGCGCTGGCTCACTAATGACTAAAACGCCTGCCCTCTACCTTGTCTGCCCTAGAAGAGACGGAGATTCCAGCCGTTTTCTGTTGAAAATATTCCTGCATCACCTGTAACACCATTGGCGCAGCAACACTACCGCCACCACCGCCAGAGTGTTCAGCAAATGCCAACACCACAATTTCTGGCTTTTCAGCCGGGGCATATGCTCCAAACCATGCATGGTTTGCTTTCACATGATTTTTCCATGCTTCAGCCGTACCACTTTTACCGGATGTTGGAGGAATTGTTGACACATTAAGAGCTTTACCCGTACCCTCAGCTATCACCTTCCGCAGTCCATCACGTAGAGTGTTGACGGTACTTGGCTTCATATTCAGAGATTCTCGCCAGTTTTTTGCTTCTTCATGATCTTTGAGCAAGTGTGGTTTCACTTTATAACCGCCATTGGCTGGGACACAGAACATAACAGAAACTTGCAGTGGTGTGCTTTGCAAAGCTCCTTGACCTATGGACATATTAATGCTATCTCCCACAGTCCAAGGAATTTTCCACGTTCTCTGCTTCCAGGCTTCATCTGGAATATGACCTTTCGTTTCTTCAGTGATGAACTCAATGCCAGTTTTTTCACCAAATCCGTATTTGCGAGTCCATTCAATTAAGGTAGGACCACCTACTCCTCTACCGATTTGGTAAAAGAAAGTATCGCTACTCATTGCTAAAGCTCTTGTAAATCCCAATGAACCAAATCCAGCATGGTTCCATTCTCCAAAGGTGACTCCACCAACAGTCAAGGAACCATAAGTTGGTAGTACTGTATCGGGAGAAAATTTGCCGGATTCCAGCCCTGCTGTCGTAGTGACTATTTTGAAAGTACTGGCGGGTGGAAAGGCGCTACTAACAGCACGATTCAGCAAGGGATGGTTTTCGCCTTGTATACTTTCCCAATCTTTTTTAGAAAGTCTTCGCTTGGAAAAAAGATTCGGGTCAAAGGTGGGATGAGACACCATTGCTAAAACAGCCCCGTTATTGGGGTTTAGTGCAATAATAACGCCGTTACGTCCGGTTAAAGCTTTTTCAGCAGCTTTTTGCACATTCAAATCTATAGTTAAGTGAACGTCACTACCTGCTTTTGCCTGTTTCTCTCCTAACACTCGAATTGGGCGACCTTTACCATCTACTTCTACTTGCTGACCACCCCATTCACCCCGCAGTAGTTGTTCATACGCCTTTTCTACCCCCATTTGACCAATCATATCTCCTGAGCGATAACCTTCTTGTTTCTTTCGTTTCAACTGTTCGGGTGTCAATTCTCTAGTATAACCCAGCACGTGAGCTAACTTGTCACCCTGTGGGTAGTAGCGTACAGCTTCTGTATGAACTTCTACGTCTTTGAGTTCATTAGCGTACTCCTTCAATACCGTAATTTCCGCTTCGTTCAAGTCACGAGCAATCCGCACTAAAGAAGAGTTAGAACCAGCGTCGTCTAATTTCTTTTCTATCTCTTCTACAGTAATGTTGAGAATTGTGGACAGACGCGGACCGACGATTGACCAGGAAGGCTTGGTGTGTGCCATTGGCCACAGGTAGACAGAACGCGGATAGCGAGTTGTTGCTAGTAGCTTGCCATTACGGTCAAAAATATTACCCCGTTCCGGTTGTTTGGGAATCATCCTAATCCTGTTTGCCTCAGCTCGCTTGCGATAATTTGCACCTTCCGCAATTTGCAAATATACTAGACGAGCACCAATACCAGCTGTCATCAATAAGGTAAATATGATGAAGAACAACGGCTGGAAACCCCGTCCTACAGTACGTGTCTCTTTTTTGCTCGCTAATTGAGGTTGTTGCAGTAGCCTCATGTCACAAATAGCGATTCCGAGAATCGCATGAACTGTATACGATCGCGCCAAATTTCACACCAAATTTCTACCTGGGACTACAAGAAAAACAACCCCGGTAGTGGAGTATTTGTGATTTGGTTTTTGTTATATAGAATAAACCAAATTGTTGTCAGTATTTTGCATGAGGAAATACATCAATAGACTTTTTGGAGAAGTTGGGAACGCTTAACGCTTAACAGAATCATCAAAAATCTCACTTTTGCGCATTGGTCTAATGAGCGTTATTCAGAGAAAATTAGGGATTCTGGTGACAATTTGGCTGAAAACGCTCGCCAAGTGCTGGGGGCGATCGCCGCATGCGTGTTGGGTAAGTCCTGTAAAAAACGAAAAACCTCACCCCTTGTTAAGCCGAGGGGTAAGGTCATTGAGTACAAACGTGCTTATGAGAACTGTGTTCTGCGTTCTTTGTTGTTAATCTCCAGATCTACCTCTTGAGTTTCTAGTTTTCACTTTTGATTCTTCAGACTCAGATTTTTGATACTTACCTGGATGCTTCTTCTGAAAATACTCTTGCAAGACCTGTAAGACAATTGGCCCGCAGTCGGTACCACCGTGTCCACCAGAGTTTTCACCAAACGCTACAACGACTATCTCTGGCTTATCTGCTGGGGCGTATGCTCCAAACCAAGTATGATTTGGGCGATTAATACCAGCTTCAGCAGTACCACTCTTACCCGCAGCAGGGGCAATTGATGGTAGGTTTAATCGTGTTCCGGTACCTTCTGTGACTACTTTGCGCAATCCTTCGCGGAGAACTTTGATAGTACTTGGTTTCATATTCAGAGATTCCCGCCAGTTCTTTGCTTCTTCATGGTCTTTGAGCAAGTGTGGTTTCACTCTATAACCACCGTTAGCAGGAACTGCGAACATGATCGCAGCTTGCAGTGGAGTGACTTGCAAAGCACCTTGACCGATGGACATATTGATAGTGTCGCCTACAGTCCAAGGCATCTTCCAGACTTTTCGCTTCCAAGCATCATCTGGAACATTACCTTTTGATTCTTCATTTGAAAACTCAAAGCCGGTTTTTTGACCAAATCCATACTTGCGAGTCCATTCAATCAAGGTTGGACCACCGACTCTGCGACCAACTTGGTAGAAAAATGTATCGCTACTCATAGCCATAGCACGCGGAAATCCCAATGGACCAAATCCCGCGTGGTTCCACTCACCAAAGGTAACTCCCCCAACAGTCAGAGAACCGTAAGTTTGCAGCACTGTGCTGGGAGAAAATTTACCTGATTCCAACCCCGCAGTTGTGGTAATGATTTTGAAAGTACTCGCAGGTGGAAAAGCACTCAAGGCGCGATTAACTAGGGGATGTTCACTACCTTGTAGAGTTTGCCAGTCCTTCTGGGAAAGTCTTTGCTTCGAGAAGATATTCGGGTCAAAATTAGGATGAGACACCATTGCCAAAACTGCACCGTTATTGGGGTCTAATGCGACAACTGCACCCCTAGGTAATGTCAAAGCTTTTTGGGCTGCCTTTTGTACATCTAAATCTACTGTCAGGTGAATATCATTACCTGCTTTTGCTTGTTTTTCTCCTAAGACTCGAATTGGGCGACCTTTACTATCTACTTCTACTTGCTGACCACCCCATTCACCCCGCAACACTTGTTCATACGCTTTTTCTACCCCCATCTGACCAATCACATCTTGCAACCGGTAGCCTTCTGATTTCTTTTTTTTCAACTGCTCGGGCGTTAACTCCCTAGTATAACCGAGTATATGAGCTAACTCCTTGCCATGCGGGTAGTAGCGTACGGCTTCTGTATTAATTTGAACATCTGGTAGTTCGTTTTCATACTCCTTCAATGCAGTGATTTCTGCGTCGCTGAGGTCGCGAGCAA
Organism: Brasilonema octagenarum UFV-OR1; assembly: GCF_963888615.1. Classification (NCBI taxonomy): domain Bacteria; kingdom Bacillati; phylum Cyanobacteriota; class Cyanophyceae; order Nostocales; family Scytonemataceae; genus Brasilonema; species Brasilonema octagenarum. The sequence goes on from NZ_CAWPKW010000347.1 coordinate 16,996, forward strand.
TCCGTACTAAATTAGTGGCGCTAGCACCAGCCTCGTCTAACTTCTTTTCTATCTCCTCTTGGGGTATATTAAGAATTTTCTCAAGACGCGGAGCGACGACTGACCAGGATGGCTTAGTGTGTGCCATTGGCCACAAGTATACAGAACGCGGATAGCGAGTTGTCGCTAACAGTTTTCCATTGCGGTCAAAAATATTACCTCGTTCTGGTTGTTTTGAAATTGTCCTAACCCGGTTTGCCTGTGCTCGTTCCTTGAATTTATGTCCTTCAATAATTTGTAAATATCCTAAGCGAATATTGATACCAGTGATCATCAACAAGGTAAATACAATAAAAAATATAGGCTGCAAACCTTGTCCGACTGTACGTACTTCTCTATTTTTGCTGCTAGGACGGGACTTTACTGTAGACATAGAAAAATATCCAATTCCAAAATAATTTTTATTGGTATAAAGTTAGGTGAAATTCTTTTCTGTATTCCGCGTTAAGATAACCGGAACAGCATATTTTTTGTAAATTCTTCTTGGAGAGTCGAATCAACCAAAGTGTAACCTGTGGTTTGCCGAATCGACTATATTAATAGACAAAAAAACTGAAGATAATAGGATCTAACTGGTGGATTATGGCTCAACATTTGACGCAGAATCAGGCTGGGAGGACGGCTATTGAGTCGTTGGATGTTGAACTGCATAACGTTTTCAAATTTTTTAACCAAGATCCAGCAGTACACGGGGTAGACTTAGGCGTCAGACACGGAGAATTCTTCAGTATTCTAGGTCCTTCTGGGTGTGGCAAAACAACTACCCTACGCTTAATTGCAGGGTTTGAAACAGCCGATGCTGGTAAGGTATTGATTCAAGGTCAGTCCATGACAAGCGTTCCCCCTTATCGCCGACCTGTCAACACAGTCTTTCAAAGCTATGCTTTGTTTAATCACTTAAATGTTTGGGATAATGTCGCGTTTGGACTACAGTTAAAAAAAATACACAGGACGGAAATTCAAAGCAGAGTTAAAGAAGCTTTGGAACTGGTGAAAATGGAAGGGTTGCGATCGCGCTTTCCCAGTCAACTGTCTGGTGGTCAACAGCAAAGAGTCGCATTAGCACGGGCACTTGTGAATCGACCCGCAGTCTTGCTACTAGATGAACCTCTTGGGGCGCTAGACTTAAAATTGCGTAAGGAAATGCAGGTTGAACTTTCAAATTTACATCAACAACTAGGGCTGACCTTTATTATGGTGACTCACGACCAGGAAGAAGCATTATCCTTGTCGGATCGCATTGCTGTGATGAATCAAGGCAAAATTGAACAAATAGGCACCCCAGGTCAAATCTACGAACAACCACGCACAAGCTTTGTCGCTGATTTTATTGGTAATACTAATTTATTTGAAGGTGAGATAGCAGGTGTAGATGCTTCAACTGTCATAATTTTTACAAAAACCGGATTCTCAATTGTAGTTGCTCGTCAGCATGACACACCAACTGAAATATCCCAAGCGGTCGTCGTCAGCGTACGTCCAGAAAAAATTCAGCTTTCGCTTTATAAACCCAGTTTGCAAACGAACTGCTTTGAAGGACGGCTCGTCAACATCATGTATCTCGGAACCCACGTTAATTATATTGTGCAATTGACAAACGGTGTACGCGTGACCGTTTTACAGCCCAATACTTTTGGTAATTTGCCAAATCGTGAAACTCCTATTTATGCTTGGTGGGGTGAGACTGATTGTTTGGCTTTAGTTAAAACTTAAAAGTCATGACTAACAGACGGAAATTTTTAAAAAGCATAGCAGCAGTTTCTAGCTTATCTTTAGCGAGTTGTGGCTGGAGACTCGGTGATGTGCGAGCTTATTCTGCAACGAAAGGTTCTAGCGACCAACTTTTTGTTTATACTTGGGATATATATACAGATGAAGAATTATTCAAAACCTTTAACGCCCAAACAGGAATCAAGCCACAGGCGGATGTGTTTGACTCCAATGAAACTATGTTAAGTAAGCTGCAAGCTGGGGGTGGAGGTGCTTATAGTGTCATTAATCCAAGTGACTACATGGTGCGAAAAATGGTCAACTTAGGGTTACTCACAGAATTAAATCATCAGCGCTTAATTGGTTTAGATAATTTCTTTCCCCGGTTTCAAAACCCTACTTACGATCCCAATAACCGCCATAGTATACCTTTTAATTGGGGAACAACAGGTTTTATTTATAATTCGGAAAAGCTCACAAATCCGCCAGAAGATTGGGACTATCTTTGGCAAAATCAAGAACAATTATCTAAGCGAATGACGTTGCTAAATGATATCCGAGAAGTCATGGGTGGAACTCTGCGGATGCTGGGTTACTCTTACAACTCAAAAGACGAAAAGGAAATTAAACAAGCATATGAAAAGTTGAAGGTTCTAAAACCATCAGTTGCAGCCTTCACAACAGATGCTTGGCGCAATCAAATTTTGGCAGGAGATTTATTATTAGCAATGTGTGTCTCATCAGATGCTGTGAAACTCTCTAAAGAAAACCCGAAACTAAAATATGTGATTCCCAAAAGTGGTACCTCACTATGGACAGATACTATAGTTATTCCTAAAACAGCCCCAAATGTAGAAGGGGCTTATGCTTGGATCAATTGGATTTTACAACCAGGAGTAGCAGCAAAGACGAGTCAACGCCTGAATCTTTCTACACCCAATCGTGCAGCGTTTGAGCAATTGCCAAAAAAAGTGCAGAATAATTCCAGCTTGTTTCCCCCAGAGTCAATTCTCAATAAGTGTGAACGTATAGCTCCTTTAGGGCAAATTGAAGAAGTTTATGAACGTTACTGGACTGAATTAACCAGTGGCTAAAATGCTGAGGCTGTCATCCAAAATCTAAGAACTAGCACTCTCTTCTTTTTGAACGCCACTTTTATCTCGTTTCAAACTTTCTTCTAAGGCTTGAATTTGTTCTCTACGGGCTTCCAATTCTAATGAACGACGTGCTAAATCTTGATTTTGCAACGTTAGATTTTGTCGCCACTCTTCTGCTCGATCCGCTTCCTGTTGCAAAAACTCTGGAGTAATACCAGTGCTTAGGTAAACTTTCACCAAATTTAGCACCCAATTTGTGGCATTTTCCAATCTTTCTATATCCCCTGCGGGAGAAAGTTCTACCAAAACGAGTAAGTTCTCAGCTAAAAATTTGCCCTTACCCAAAAGAATCAAAGCTTCTTCTGGAATAAGCGACCACATATTTTCAGCTTCCTCACGTGCTAATAATCGCAACTGAAGCTGATTTAAAAATTCGTTTTTATGCACTTGGGCTAGATACAGCATAGAATTTTGTGTTTGTTTTTGTACACTTAATACATAAAGATAGTATAAATTCTTGAATAGCTAGTGGTTAGTAGTTAAGAATACTTTTATATAAGTAACTACTAACAACTAACATTAAATAATCCCTCGGAACTATGCTAACCTACGTAGGCGATCGCGCAAAATTTCTGCTTGTTTTTCAGCCTCTGCTAAAGCATTTCTTGCTCCTTCTACCACGTCTGGTCGTGCTTGTTCCACAAAGTTAGGATTATTTAACCTATTGCTCAGAGGTTTAATTTCTCCTTCTACCTTGCTCAAGCGTTTTTCTATTTTGGCTCGCAGCACGCTGATATCAGCAACGCCAGCAAGCGGAAGTAGCACTTGTACAGTACCAACAACGTCAGCGAACGTTTCTTTATTTTGCTCACCAGCAAAGACTAAATTCTCAACCTTTGCCAAATCTTTAATATAAGACTGTCCGGTTGTGAAAATTTGGCGTTCATTCTCGCTTTCAGTTTGCAAATTCACCGTCACTTTTATCCCCGGTTTAACATCCGCTTCCGCTCGCAAATTACGGATTGTACGAATGATACCAAACAGCAGTTCAAACTGTTCCTCCAGAGTGGGATCAATTAAGTTTATCTCAGCTTCAGGATAAGATTGTAAAGATAAACTTTGCTTGGAATCTTCGCTTTGTTGCGTGAAAGTTTGCCAAATCTCCTCGGTAATATGAGGCATGAAAGGATGAAGTAATTTCAAAATTCCTTCCAGCACATACGCAAGAGTTTGTTGTACAGTGCGACGAGATGTGGGTTCCGAATCCTTCTGGAGACGAGATTTAACAAGTTCAATATACCAATCGCAGAAGTCGCCCCAGATAAAGTCGTAAAGTCCCTTTGCGGCTTCTCCTAATCCATAGTTGTCGATATAGTTATTAGTTTGTTTAACAACTTGGTAGTAGCGAGAAATAATCCAACAGTCACTTAATTCACTAGCGCTTGGTTTACCCAGTTGTTGCGGCGTTTGCCCATCCAAATTCATCATCACAAACCGCGCCGCATTCCACAACTTGTTCGCAAAATTCCGGGATGCTTCCACCGATGACGACTCATCCGTTTTGCGATTGTACTCCAAGCGGATATTTTGCCCTGCCCCTGCGACTTCCTTAATCAAGGTATAACGCAAGGCATCAGTACCGTACTTGTCAATCAGCAACAACGGATCGATGCCAGTACCAGCACTCTTAGACTGCTTCTTGCCATTTTCATCCAATACCAACCCGTGGATGTAAACATCCTTAAACGGCATTTGTCCTGTAAAATGCCCACCCATCATTGTCATTCTGGCAACCCAGAAAAAGATGATATCAAAACCTGTGACTAAAGTAGTGGTGGGGTAATAAGTCGCTAAGTCCTGAGTTTGTTCGGGCCAGCCCAAAGTAGAGAAAGGCCAGAGTCCGGCAGAAAACCAGGTATCCAACACATCTGGATCTTGTTCAATCTTGACATTATCACCAAATTGTGCAACTAATTTCTCCTGTGCTTCTGCCTCAGACTTCGCCACAACAAACGGTGTATTGTCACTAATTTCTCCGCCTGTTTCACTCACCGCATACCAAGCAGGGATTTGATGTCCCCACCACAGTTGACGAGAGATACACCAATCTTTCAGCTTCACCAGCCAATCACGATACACCTTTGTCCAGCGTTGGGGGACAAACTCTGGGGAGTTCTTTTGGTCAAGAAATTCTAGCGCATTATCAGCCAGAGGACGAATTTTGACAAACCACTGAGTCGAGAGGAGGGGTTCAATGGGAACTTTGCCGCGATCGCTATAAGGAACAGTATGCTTATAATCCTCCACCTTCACCAAAAACCCGTCAGTCTCTAGACGATAAACCACATTGTTTCTAGCAACAAAGCGGTCTTGTCCTTGAAACGAACCAGCATTTTCATTCAAAGTGCCGTCCTTATTCATAATATTGATCAACGGCAGATTGTGACGCTTGCCCATTTCAAAGTCATTAAGATCATGTGCTGGAGTCACCTTCACACAACCTGTGCCAAAACTGGGGTCAACAAACTCATCGGCAATAATCGGAATTTCCCGATTCATAATTGGTAGAGTTACGGTTTTCCCAATCAGGTGCTTATATCTATCATCATTGGGATTCACAGCCACACCAGTATCACCCAACATCGTTTCTGGTCGAGTCGTCGCCACCTCAACATCACCAGAACCATCCGTAAGAGGATAGCGAAAATGCCAGAGATTTCCATTGACCTCCTGATTTTCCACCTCCACATCCGACACTGCAGATTGGGAAGCCGGACACCAGTTGACCAAGTACTCGCCACGATAAATTAACTCTTCCTCGTAAAGTCGGACAAAAGCTTCCAAAACAGCTTTGGACAAGCCCTCATCCATCGTAAAGCGTTCCCGCCACCAATCCACCGATACACCCAAGCGTCGCAATTGATGAACAATCGCCCCTCCAGATTCCGCCTTCCATTGCCAAGCGCGTTCTAGAAATTTCTCGCGTCCCAAATCGTAGCGAGTTTTACCTTCTTTTTTGAGTTGCTTTTCCAGAATTGTTTGCACAGCGATGCTGGCGTGGTCAGTTCCGGGTAACCATAAGGTATTACGTCCCTTCATCCGGTGATAACGTACAAGGGTGTCAATCAGCGACATCTCAAAAGCGTGTCCCATGTGCAAGCTGCCGGTAACGTTGGGCGGCGGGATAACGATACAGTAAGATTCGCCACCTTTGTTGGGATCAGCTTTGTAGAGTTGGTTTTCTTCCCAGAATTTTTGCCACTTGGCTTCGGTGGAGAAGGGTTCGTAAAGACTAGGAAGGTTAATGTTTGATGCGATCATGCTGGGAAAAGGATACTGTGGAAGGACTTTTATAAATTTTGCCACAGGGTTAAGGAGGAAAAGAGGAAATGAACCGCAGAGGCGCAGAGAACGCAGAGAGAAGAGAGTTAGGAGAGGAGATGAGACAGCTGACGGGAGGAGTGATTGGGGCGGCGATTGAGGTGCATCGGCTGTTGGGACCAGGGTTTTTGGAGTCGGTTTATCACAAGGCTTTAGAGGTGGAATTTCAGATGCGTGGGATATCTTACAAGTCTAAGCCGCCAGTAGCAGTGAATTACAAAGGATATCAGGTTGGCGAAGGCGAATTAGATTTTCTCATTAGTGATGTCCTCATTGTTGAATTGAAAGCTGTGGAGAAGTTAGCTCCTATCCACGAAGCTCAAGTCATTTCTTACCTTAAAATGACAAATCATCCCCTCGCCCTTCTCATCAACTTCAATGTCCCTATCCTCAAAGAAGGTATTAAACGTATCGTACTCTCTTGTTAATTCTCTCTGCGTCCTCTGCGCCTCTGCGGTTCATTATTCATGAAAAATCCAACAATGTCCCGTTCCCCTTGGACTTTCATCCCTACCTTATACTTTACCTCTGGCGTACCTTACGTCATCATCAACACAGTTTCTGTCATTTTCTACAAAAAACTCGGAATAAATAATACTCAAATTGCCTTATGGACGAGTTTTCTTTATCTCCCTTGGGTCATCAAAATGTTGTGGGCACCTATCGTTGATACTTACTCAACCAAAAGAACATGGATTCTTGCCAGCCAATTTGCTATGTTCTGTTGTTTGGGTTTGATAGCCTTTTCTTTACAGTTACCAAATTTCTTTTTTATCTCCCTTGTAGCGTTAACTATAGGAGCATTTCTTTCCGCAACTTATGACATTGCTACTGATGGTTTCTATCTATTAAGTCTAAATCCAGCACAGCAAGCATTCTTTTCTGGTGTTCGCTCACTTTTTTATCGCCTTGCCGTTATCTTCGGTTCAGGATTTTTAGTGTTTTTAGCTGGTCAGCTTGAATTCTCTCTGAAAAATACTCCTTTAAGCTGGACTATTGCTCTTGGTTTTTCAGCTTTAGTTTTGGCAATACTGTTTATTTTTCATCAACTTATTCTACCTTCGCCTGAGTCGGATTCTCAACACCAATCACAAACAGCAATAAACAGACTACCTTTTTGGGATGTTATCAGTTCATATTTTAAACAAGATAAAATAATAACTATTATAGCATTTATCTTGCTTTATCGATTTGGTGAGGCAATGCTTGTTAAATTAGCCTCGTTATTTTTATTAGATAAACCAGAAGTTGGAGGTTTGGGATTATCGACATCGGAAGTCGGTTTAGTATACGGTACTTTTGGAGTCATTTCCCTAATTGTCGGAGGCGTCTTAGGAGGGTTTGTGATTTCCAAGTATGGATTAAAAAAGAGTCTGTTTCCTATGGCTTTAGCTTTGAACTTACCTGATATCTTTTATGTATATATGGCTTATGCCAAACCCTCACTTGCATTAGTCTATCTTTTAGTTTCTTTAGAGCAACTTGGATATGGTTTTGGGTTCACAGCTTTTAGCGTTTATCTGATGTATATTTCCAAAGGTCAATACAAAACTTCTCATTTTGCCATATCTACAGGAATTATGGCATTAGGTATGATGTTACCTGGATTAATCAGCGGTTATATTCAAGAAAAACTTGGATATCCATTATTCTTTATATTAGTTTGTTTACTCACAATTCCCGGTATGATAACTCTATTTTTTATTCCTTTAGACGAGGAGAACAGTCGTCAAAAAAGTTAAGCGATAAATTGCAAAAATCAAGAAATATAGATGAACGCTGATATAGCAATCCGGAATCATTCCTGAAATTCTATCTTTTCTCTTTTCTCTTTTCTTGGCGTCCTTGGCGACTTGGCGGTTCGTTCACAAAATAATTTTCACAACTCAAATAGTATTGCCATATAATATAAAGTAACCTGCATTAAACTGCGGTTTAAAATTCCAAATTCTATGAGTTACGTTCTAGGAATCGATGGCGGCGGATCCAAAACAGTTTGTCTATTGATAGATGATAAAGGTAAAGTACTTGGTCGTGGTGAAGCAGGAGCATCTAATTATCAAAGTATAGGTACAAAAGCAACACTACTGTCAATTCAATCTGCAATTTATACTGCCGTCGTTGAAGCACAAAAGTTAACAGATAATATTAAAATTGAAGCCATTTGCATTGGACTAGCAGGTGTAGGTCGTCCAGAAGATATCGAGGTCGTAAAAGGTATAGTACAAGAATTACAAAATAGCAGCTTGCTTCCTATAACTTGGAAATTATCTGCATCTAATATTATCATTTGTCATGATGCTTTGATTGCTTTAGTAGGGGGAGTTGGTTATCCCGTAGGAATTGTAGTTGCAGCAGGTACTGGTTCTATAGTTTTTGGGCGAAATCATAATGGACAGACAAAACGAGTTGGCGGTTGGGGCTATCTTTTAGGAGATGAAGGTAGCGCTTATCAAATTGCTGTTGCTGGTATGCAAGCAGCATTAAAAGCTTATGATGGACGGGAGATGTCAACAAGTCTTGTTGAAGCGTTCAAACAGTATCTCGAACTTGCGACTATAGAAGATTTAATTGAAGTTATTTATCGAAGAGGATGGGGTGTGAAAGAGATTGCTGCTTTGGCACCTATTGTTGATAACGTAGCAGCTTATGGAGATGAAGTTGCTCAAAAAATTATTGATGACGCGGCGAAAGAGTTAATCAAAGCTACTTCTACAGTGATTTCGGCAATTTTTAGTCATGACGAACGTTTTGAAGTCGTGACAACTGGAAGTGTGTGGCAAGGAAAAGCGAGAATTCGTGACACATTTGCTGCATCACTTATGACGATGTTTCCTTCAGCAAAAGTGATTTTTCCTCGACATGAACCGGCTTTAGGTGCTGGGTTGTTGGCGTTACAGAGTTTGACTCTACCCAATCTTTAGCTGTTGATTAATTTGTGAAACTTCTTTATGCTTGGGCAACTCCCAAACCCGACTTTGAAATTATTAGGACTTAAGTAAGAATTTTTCTAACCTGTGTAAATCCCGTAGCTGTTGCAGTTTTCTTAAAGTATCCGAATCAGGTAACGGCGTGTATACTACTACCTCCAATTCAGGGTTATGTGAAACTTGTAAAGTCGTATGATTCAGCAGTAATTGCCCAACAGCCGGATGTTCGTATTCTTTGCAACCTGCAGATCTTCCCTGTACATCATGCTTCTGCCACCACTGACAAAATTCTGGACTGACTGCGTGCAGCTTCTCTACTAGTTGTGTGAACCGATAATCACCAGCATAGCGATCGCACATAGCACGAAATTTAGCCAGCAATCGTTGGGCGTGTCCCTCCCAATCTCCAAGCATCTGTCGTATAGCTGGATTGGTAAACATGATCCAGAGGCTGTTGCGTTCATCAGGTGGCATTGAGGCGTAATCTAAAAATACTGCACATGCCGCCTCATTCCAAGCTAAGACGTCTAACCGCCGTCCTCTGATTAATGCTGGACTGGTTCCGAGACTATCAAGAATATCTTGCAGTGCAGGGGAAACGGTTTCTTCTAATAAATATGGAGCTGCAGGTATTTCACAACGTGCTAACGCGAACAAGTGCGTTCGCTCATCTGGACTTAGCTGCAGCGCTCGTGCAATGCTTTCAATAACTTGGGCTGACACTTGAATGTCGCGCCCTTGCTCAAGCCAAGTGTACCAAGTCAAACCGACATTTGCCAGCCCAGCCAACTCCTCACGCCTTAATCCAGGCGTGCGACGGCGTGTACCTTCCGGTAAACCTACATCATTGGGTGAAAGGCGGGCGCGGCGTGTCTTGAGAAAGTCCCCTAGTTCTCTGCGTCGTTGCTTGTCATCCATAAAATCTTAGCCTAGCAGAATTAATACCAGGATAAATGCACTCCTGGTACTTGGATAAATTGAGTTTTACAGTAATCTTGTTAGAGCTTAAGGAATGATCTCATGAAAGCTGCACGTTTATACGAACTTGGAAAGCCGCTAAAAGTTGAGGAAGTACCAGAACCGGTTCTTAGATCTGGTGGTGCAATTGTTCGGGTGTTACGTGCGCCTATACTTTCTTTTGCAGGGCAGGTATTTTCGGGAGAACTCGGCTATATGCTGCCTCCCCTACCCTTCACACCTGGTCCGAGTGCCATTGGAGTGGTCGAAGCAGTTGCTGATGATGTATTTGGACTGCAAGTTGGTCAAAAAGTCTTCTGCGACCCTTTGATCTCCTCTCAAACCCAAGGCGGACAACCTGATAGTATCCTCATCGGCTGGACTGGATTGGCAGCAGCTTCGCCTCAGATGCAATCTCTGTGGAAGGATGGCACATCTGCTGAGAAAATCCTATGGCCCGGTGAGTGTTTAACACCACTAGAAGACACAGAAACTATTGACCTGAATCAATTAGCCTGCTTAGGTTATCTGACAATTCCTTATGGTGGTTTTTTACGTGGCGAGTTGCGTCCCGGTCAAACTCTGATTGTCAACGGTGCTACAGGTAACTTGGGAGCAGCAGCAGTGCTAGTGGCGTTGGCGATGGGGGTATCCAAGATAGTAGTCGTCGGACGCGATCGCGTGACTCTCGAAAAACTGGTGCAGCTTGACCCCAAACGGGTAGTTACCGCTTCCCTTTCAGGTAATGCTGCTGAATACACTGAACGTATTAGCGAGGCTGCTGGCGGGGCTGATATGGTTTTGGACGTTCTAGGTGGGGTAAGTACCCCAGAACCAACGGTAGCCTGTATCAACGCCCTTCGCCCACGCGGAACAGCGGTTTTTCTGGGAGGAGTCAAAGCAGAAATTCCCTTATCCTACCCGAAAATCATGCACATGGAATTGACGATTACAGGAGCACATATGTTCCCAAGGCAGGCACCGAAGGAACTTCTGCGGATGATTACCGCAGGAATGCTTAAGCTAGACGCAATTCAAACCCACGCTTTCAAACTGGATGACATTAGCCACGCAATTGACAAGGCGGCAAAGCTAAAAGGACTAGAATACTGCGTACTTGTACCAAATACGCAATAACCTGTTTCTTAGATGTAACACAGAGATAAATTCAAGTCCGTAGCATCCCCTTGTCCCCCCTCCTCTTCTCCCTCATCTCCCCCTATTCCTCTGCGTC
>NZ_CAWPKW010000348.1:0-28228 GCF_963888615.1 Brasilonema octagenarum UFV-OR1
TACGCGAACGCAGTCGCCTACGGAGGGAGACCCTCCTGCAGCGCTGTCTCACCAGTCGCCTACGGAGGGAAACCCTCCTGCAGCGCTGGATTCACCGTAAAGCGTAGCTTTACGTCCCCTCTCCGAACCTGCGGAGAGGGACGGTTTTGGCGCAAGACAAAACCGGGGTGAGGTTATGCGACAATTGTGAGCGAGTAGGATAACCGTAATGTAACGTTAATCATAAGCCCTGCGGGCACGCTGCGCTAACTGAAAAACAAGATCCCCGACAACTTTTACGAAGTCGGGGATCTGTGGCTTTCAATTCTCACAAATCAAATAGGATTGCTATAACAATCAATCCTGAAAGCGTGAGTTCTATAACAAAAATTTTCCATCAAAGTTACCCTTTTGAAGGGGCGCTAGAGAGGAAATTAAAACTCCCACCGAATCGTGCCCTGCACTGTGAATGGCGCACCATAAAAGACACGATCTCGGCTGAAAACACCTTCAAAGTAATCTACGTTGAAGAGGTTTTTGATATTAATCGCAGCACGAAACTGGTTTTGTTTGTAGAAGATAGCTGCATCGGTAGTGAGATAGCCAGGGACTGTGAATGTATTAGCATTATCACCTGCGCGATCGCCTACATAAAACAGTCCTAAACCCAATCCTAAACCTTGCAAATCTCCTTGTTGAAATTCATAGGTTGTCCATAGGCTGGCGTTGTTGGGGCTAGTTCTTTGCACACGGTTCCCAACCAGACTTGGGTTGTTGTCCTTGTTAATGCGTGTGTCACTGTAACCGTAGCTAGCAAAAATATTCCACCCAGGTAAAATTTCTCCAGCCACACTTAGTTCAATCCCTTGACTATTGATCTCACCGGTTTGCACTGAGAAACCCAGATTTGCCGGATCGGTAGTTAAGACATTTGATTGAGTAATGTCATACAAAGCCAGTGTCGTTGAGAGCCGATCATTTATATCTGTTTTCACCCCAATTTCGTACTGAGTACCTCTAGTGGGTTTAAAGACACTACCATCAAAAGCTCGACCAATCGCCGCCTGAAACGATTTAGTGTAGTTTGCATAGAGAGAAACAGGGGGAATCGGCTGATAGACAATGCCTACACGGGGGCTAAAAGCTTCTCCTGATTGACTAGTTTCTGTATTAGTAATGAAATTTCTGTCAGTTTGAGTGAATGTATCAAATCGCCCACCAACAAGCAATTTTAAATTGTCTGCAAATGTAATCTGATCCTGCACTAAAATACCAAGCTCATCTAGAGTACTACTTATATCAGTTCTAGATGTAATTGCACCCAGTGGTAGACCGAAAACTGGATTGAATAAATCAATAGGTGCAGCCGTCCTAGTCGTAGATATAAACGCGCTGTCGTATCTGCCTAAATCAAAGCCGAATAATAACTGATGCTGTATTGAAGCTGTGGAAAATTTACCAACGACATTAGTCAGCATACTGTATTGATCGTAAAGATCGCTGGCATCAGAGTTCTGCCTGCGCTGACTACGACTATCAGGTGTCAGACCTTGAGGAAATGTAATATTGTAGGTGTAATCAACAGAATCGTAGCGAAATGCGTTGCTGACTGACCAATTTTCACTAAATTTATGCTCTAGCTTGTAGCCAATTCTTCCCTGTATAGCATCTAATTTACCTTCATTTGTAATGCGGTCACGGGGTATTTGACCATTGGGATTAGGCAAGATTGTTCCCACTATGGGTAATCCCAGGTTATAGCTATCCTGAGAGAAGTCTTTGTAAGTTCCATCAATGCTCAGGTTAGTGTTTTCCCCCAATGCAAAACTGATAACTGGTGCAATTACTAAGTTTCTGGTTCTACTAAATTCGGTGAAAAAACCTTGATCTCGATAGGATGCGTTCAACCGATAAAGCACTTTCTTGTCATCATCAAGAGGCCCAGAAAAATCCACTTCACCGCGATAAAAATCAAAACTTCCCACAGTTGCTTCAGCAAAGTAGTAAGGATCGCGAAGAGGTTGCTTAGTTACAAAGTTAACTGTTCCACCCGGAGATGATGAACCAAATAGAATAGAGCTTGGACCTAAAAGAACATCAATTCTGTCAATTCCTGTCAGGTCAGGACCTATATTAGCACCTGTACCATTCCCTATTCTAGAAACGATTCCATCCAATGCAGGTGGACTAAAAAATCCCCTCACCTGTATGCGTACTGCGTCGAAGTTAGTGGGAGCGCCATTACGGACACTAGGGGAATTAAGAAGTGCGTCATTCACATCAGCACGCTGGTCGCGCAACACTTGCTGGGGGATGACTTGAATTGATTGGGGAATGTCACGTAACGGGGTATCGGTTCTAGTTCCAGTTGACGAATCTCTGACGCGATACCCATCTTGTTCCCCTGTGACTACCAACTCAATCGGCTCATCACCCTCTGCCGATGGTTTTAGTTGTGTCTGGTTTTCTGGCTGCTGTGCAGGTGGTTGTTGTGTTTGAGGTTGCTGCCCCTGTTGTGCTGATGGTGCAGTACTGGCAACCTCAAAAATTAAACCCTCATTCGGACTGTCATATAACTCAACAGTTGGTACACCCGTTTCACCCGTTACCGTTACTCGAATAGTATTGGCATCAAAGTTTGTTACCGTTATTTGTGTAACACCCGCAATTGGTTTTTGGGAGCCGAATGTGAATGCCTCGCCACTAGGTAAACGCAGTTGAGCATTGGGAATATCAGCGATAAAGCGATTGCCAGTACTGCGATTCACTAGTTGCAACACCTGGCCTTTAGATGTCTGTAAAATCACTTCCACACCTTTTTTGGTGGGATTTGCTTTTACGTCTGTCACTTGCACAACTTCACCCCCCTGTCTCCCCCCTTGGTAAGGGGAGCCAGTGCCTTGCGGGGGTTCCCCCCGTTGTGGCGACTGGCGTGGGACGGAAGGGGGGTTTGGTGGTGTTGGTGACTGTCCCAGTAACATTTGAGCGCTCGTGTAAGGACGCTCTATTTCACTAAGTCGTCGAATCTTTCTCGTTGGCTCAACAGCCTGCGCTTTGGTCATTAAAGGCGCTTGTTGAGTAGGTTTGATGCTATGAGTAGATGCTGCTTGAGTGCTTGACTCTTTCACCTGCGCCCGCACAGGCTCAACCAATAGAACCGAGACAACACCCGCGACGATTGCAAACCATTTCACATTTGACATTTTCCTCCCACCTTCACACCACCAGGCGAAAATCAGTGAACAGTGAACAGTAAACAGTTATCAGGCGTATAGTGGGGGATTTAAACCCGCCAAATTGCGCCTATCACCAATTGGTGGGGGACTTAAACCTTGCAATTTAACTGATAACTGTTAAAAGTTAGTGTCAAAAGATTACTCAATTTGGCAGAGGAAGAAAAGCAAATTGAACGCTAGCGGGAACTTTTTTTGAATGCTACAGGGTGATTTCCCAAAACTATGGGGATATTGCGCGTTAAGCGTAGCTCTGCCGTACGCAATCGCCTCCAGAGTTGCGTAAATCGAACGTCTGCTTGCTGATACTGGGATGACAGAAGATGAGCTTGTGGAGTTATTTGAAAAGTCCCTCTCCCAACTTTGGGAGAGGGATTTAGGGTGAGGGCGATTGGTAAACAGAGCCGTTTTGCTGCTGATAGTCTTTTGGGTTAAGCCCGAACTTCTTTTTGAACGATATAGCAAAGTAGCTGCGGCTGGCAAAGCCTACCGTCTCGGCTACTTCTGCCACCTTCATATCTCCTATTGCCAATAGTTGACGCGCCTGTTCTAAGCGATAGTTATGCAGATAACCAAACACTGTAGTGCCAAAGACTTGACGAAATCCGCGCTTGAGTGTACACTCGTTAAGCTTTGCTTGCTGTGCTAAGTTTACCAAAGAAGGCGGATTGTGCAAGTTTTTTTGCAACAGGGTTTGGGCGTAATGAATCCGATCCAGGGTTCCGGGCTTGAGGGGTTGGATGATAGTGCGATCATCGCCTGTGTGAATTTCAATTTCCTGATCCAGCACCAGACTGACTAACTCCAAAGCTTTACTCTCCAGAAATATTCGCTTGGGGATGCCCCGGTAAGGACAGCGTAGGATTTGCCAC
This sequence comes from Brasilonema octagenarum UFV-OR1, assembly GCF_963888615.1. Classification (NCBI taxonomy): domain Bacteria; kingdom Bacillati; phylum Cyanobacteriota; class Cyanophyceae; order Nostocales; family Scytonemataceae; genus Brasilonema; species Brasilonema octagenarum. Next base: position 4,085 of record NZ_CAWPKW010000348.1, read on the forward strand.
AGGACAGTTTCCATCGCAGACGTGACTGTTGCCACACGAGTATAACATTCCTGCTCAATCGGTCGGATCAGCTGCTGGAGTCCGGTTGGCAATTGCCCAGTTGGGTTGCTAATAAAGGAACATAGGGTGTCAGGATGAATCAACACCGTCACTTCCAGCGCCCGTTGTTCTGGACCGTCATTCCTTTCTTTGGGAGCAAGACCACTGCCGTAGACTGCGTATTCTTTATTGCCAACATTTGTGTGCTTATCTTCATGCTGCCCAAAGAGGTGAAAGTGGAATTTCAGCCAGTCAAGGCGTTCGGGTAGTTCGAGGATGAGGCGATTGCGCAAACGACAATCAAAAATTTCTACCTCCAACCCTTCACGTAGTTCAATGCACCGAATATATCCGTGTCCAAGCTGTTGAGGATATTTCCAAATTACATCTAACGGGTCAGATGGATCACAGTGCCTGGTCGTTTCCTTGATTTTCTCCCACAGGTCTTTATAAGCTTGATGCGTTATCGTAATCGTCATAGGGATGCCCCAGCAATTGACAGCAGAGCCAAATTAACAGTTCATGACTCTTATTGAAATATTCTTTCATTTTGCTGATGCCAAATAATATGAGGATAAAAACCGTTGAGTAAAAAACTTGTCAAAAAATTCCTCAGCAAAAATCATCGGTAACAACCAGTACTAATTTGCGCCCGAAAGTACGATAACTTAAATATTGCCATAAGTGTACTTCAGGCTACATCAAGATGCGACTAGAGCAGTTGCAAGCCTTTCTGGCGATCGCAGAAACTGGAAGCTTTCAAGGTGCATCACGAAAACGCGGTGTCACCCAATCGACTGTTAGTCGGCAAATTCAGGCACTAGAAGAAGATTTGGGGTTGGAACTCTTCCACAGAACAAGTCAAGCAAAGCTGACACTAGCGGGTGAACGCTTGCTACCTCGTGCTCAAAAAATATGCCAAGAGTGGCAAAGTGCTACACAAGAAATCGCTGATTTATTGGCAGGAAAGCAGCCAGAACTTTGTGTTGCAGCAATTCACTCACTCTGTGCTTATTACCTACCACCAGTTTTGCAAAAATTTTGTCATGATTATCCACAAGTCCAATTGCGGGTGACGTCGCTGGGAAGTGATCGCGCCTTAAAAGTCCTCAAAGATGGACTCGTAGATTTGGCAATCGTCATGAATAATCGCTTCTTATGCACTGGCAAAGAAATGCTAGTAGAAGTGCTGTATGATGAACCAATAGAAGTTTTAGTTGCAAAAAACCATCCGTTAGCAGAATATGAACACATTCCTTGGTTGGAGCTGACTCGTTATCCGCAAGTCGTGTTTAAGGATGGTTATGGGATGCAACGCCTCATACAAGATAGATTTGAACGGTTAGAAGCTAGACTGCATGCGGCTTTAGAAGTCAATACTCTAGATGCTTTTCGAGGAGTCGTGCGCCAAGGGGAACTTGTGGCTATGCTACCACAGTCGGCATTAGTTGAAGCACGTATTGACTCTACCCTTGCAGTTCGTCCCCTAGCCTGCAACAGTAATAGTAATGGTTCTTCATCTGATAGTTCTAGTTTGACTCGGCAGGTTGTTATGGTGACGACTCAAGACCGTCTTCAAATTCCTCCTATCAAGCATTTTTGGCAGTTGGTTAGGGACAATGTACCACCGCAATTGCACTCTTTTACAAAGTCGGCTTGTTAGCCGTTATAAGTCATGAGTCATCTGTCGTTTGTCATTTGACTTTTGACAAACGACAAAGGACAAAAACATGAGCACAGTATTCAGAGATTTACTTAAAAAGATAGCTAGTGGTGAGCATACTGGACATAACTTAACTCGTGCTGAAGCAGCCACCGCAACTAAGATGATGCTGCGCAAAGAAGCGACACCAGCACAAATTGGCGCATTTTTAATTGCTCATCGTATAAAACGTCCTACGCCTCAAGAAATTGCTGGAATGTTAGATGCTTATGATGAACTCGGACCAAAACTGCAACCAATCGCCTGCGAACGACCAGTGATAGTTTTAGGCATACCTTATGATGGCAGAACTCGCACCGCACCTATTAGCCCAGTAACAGCTTTGCTTCTAGCAGCAAGCGGACAACCAGTGATCATGCACGGTGGAGATTGTTTTCCCACAAAGTACGGAGTTCCATTAGTAGATATTTGGCAGCGGTTAGGAATTGATTGGACTGGACTATCACTGGAGAAAAGCCAGCAAGTGTTTGAGAAAACTGGACTTGGTTTTATTTATACTCCTAAGCATTTCCCGTTAACCAATAGTATCTGGGAGTACCGTGATCAGCTTGGCAAGCGTCCACCTTTGGCGACAATGGAACTCATTTGGTGTCCTTATGCAGGAAATGCTCATATTATTGCTGGGTTTGTCCATCCTCCCACAGAAAAATTGTTTCAAAACACCCTAGCATTGCGAGGAGTGACTCAATTGACAACAGTAAAAGGGTTGGAGGGAAGCTGTGAGTTACCACGCGATCGCACTGCTATCATTGGCATAACCAGAACTTCAGAACTGGATGAGACAGGCAATATATCAATAGAACGGTTACACCTGTCCCCTCGTGATTACGGCTTTACGACAAAAAATGAACCTCTCGGCACCACTGAAGAATTAATTGCCGATATACAGGGGGTATTGAATGGTAAACCCTCAGATCTCATGCAAACAGCTTTGTGGAATGGAGGATTTTACCTTTGGCGTTGTGGGATTTGTTCAGATATGCGTGAGGGTATTGCCAAAGCAGAGGAATTATTCACCAGTGATGTGGTTACTCAGAAGTTAGAAGAACTTTCTTCAAACCTTTTATCGTAGTACTGCAGTACTACGATTGTTCCTGTAGTTGCCAGCATTTAACTGGATAGCTTGACTTGGTAGCTAATCTGGATTGGAATTTTGTCTGATAACGTCTGTGTAAATGTACTGTGAACCGAAAATTTCTAATTACCCAGAATCAATTAATATCAATTATTATTAGTATATCTAGTCAGATTTGTTAAAGAAACGATAAAGATTATATGAAAAAAGCTAGAAAACAACCTAAAATTATTTTTCAAATCGTAAAATTATGTATTAGCATGGTTTGTTGCTAGTTAGTTGTAAAAAGTATATTAAGACAAAATGAAAACCATGTTTTTAGCCAGAGCTATTTCATTCTACGTATAACCATCCGGAAATTTCTTTTTTTGTCTAATATCCGAAGTACCTTAAAACCGACTTCAAGTCACTCGCCCTTCGGGCTCAAATTCAAAAAAGGTCATAAGAAGATTCGGTTTGAACAGATTTAAGCTATTAGTAACTAACTGGATTTCCAGGTTGATTAGAAAAGAATGAAATCACCTTTATGTTTTGATTCCATCTAAAAGCTAAGGGATATTTTGTACTTATACCGATGCTTTTTTTAAAACTAGCAACTTGGGTTATAATGTTAGCATAGAATTGTACAAAAATACTGATTTGTCACACGACGATTTTTTGTCTTGTAACAGATTAGATAAAGCCTAAGATTGCAAGAATTAACTTGAAGTTATTAAATATACATTGAAATTTCATTCAAATCACTAACTGCTCAAAAACTGTACTAAAAGAAAGCCAGATGTCCAATAAAGAAAAAACGTAGGGAACATCCCATGCGTGTGAAGGTAGTGCGAGCCGGAAAGCTCACGTACGATAGCAAGTAAGATGCTTGTACTGTATTGGGCAGAAACTTGAACATTTGGGATGCTCCTAAAACATAGTGCCAAGAAAATCTTTATTACCAAGTTATTCCTGAAAATTTATTTGAAAATTGTGAGAATCAAAATGAACAAAATTTTATAAGTTAATTTATGATTTTCCTGAAAATAGCTTTTCTATGTGTCATATGACAGTCGATAAAGGTTCATCAAATCCCAAAAAGTTAAAGAAGACCCAAATGAAAAAAAAGAGCGCGCGCAAATCTTTTTGAACAACTAAAAAAGTCTCCTCGATTGCCGCTAAAAGGAAGACATGCAAAAAAAATGCTTTTAGATACAAATAAATATTTGTATAATAATGTCCGTCATCTGGCAAAACACAGAAGGGCAGAAGAGAAAATGATTCCACTATAACTGGTACAAGGCACAAATTTTACAACTAAAATCTTTGGTAGATTTCATACAGGAAAGTTCAACAGGCGGGTGGCTACGTTAATGTCTATTGACTAAGTAATCGCAACAAAGGATGATGAAATATGAACGATATCAGCAACAAGACTGCCGTTCTCTCAACAGCCAAAAAGGAGCTACCAGACAATATCACAGATAACCAAATCGTGGAAGCAGCTGTGCTGGGCTATCCGCTGATTGACGACTGTGTGGTACTGGTTCGGGAAGGAAAAACTTCCAAACCAGAACTAGTTACCTATCTGGTTGCAGGAGGATCATTCTCGTTGGAGAAGCTACAGTCCCACTTGCAAGGTGTGCTTCCTGCTGCCATAATACCAAAATATTATGTTAAAGTATCTAGCCTTCCGCTCACCGACCAAGGAGTGGTAGACGAACAAGCTTTAGTAAATTTGGAAGTGATCGACTCTGAGTTAATAGAGCGATGGGAAGAGCAAGTGCGATCGCTCCCCGAAGTCGAGCAAGCCGCAGTAGTGGTTCAAGAGGATAACGAGAAAATCCCGCCGCTGCATCTATTGGATGTACTTCCTGAGTGGAAAGTTGCTAATGACAGCACACCTCACCCCACCAAAATTGTTCCTCAAGCCAGCACACAGAAGTCAGACTCTATTGCCATCAGTCATGGTGAACCGCTACAGTTACCAACGGATGCTCCAGAGAATCTTTCCCAAGTGCTACTCACAGCGGCTATTGAAGCATCAGAGCGAGGAATTGTCTACATCCACCCTGACGGTTCCGAAACCATTCAGTCTTATGAGGCATTGCTTGAAGAAGCACAACGGCTGCTAGGAGGCTTAAGAAAGCTAGGTCTTGAGCCTCAAGACAAAGTCATTTTACAATTAGACCGATATCAAGACTTCATTTTGGCATTCTGGGGATGTATTTTGGGAGGTTTCGTCCCAGTACCCATAACGATCGCATCTAACTACAACGATCCATCCGACAGTAATGTCAAAAAGCTACAACATGCATGTCTTGTTTTAAATCAACCGATAGTGCTGACTAATGGTAGCATTGCCCCTCAGATTCGCACGCGGTTGAATCAGTTGAACCTTGAGAACTTGCAAGTTGAGACACTGGAAGATTTGCGATTGCACGATCCAGATCCAAATTGGCACAAGAGCCAGCCAGATGATTTAGCATTATTATTGCTCACCTCTGGTAGTACTGGTATGCCCAAGGGAGTGACGCTGACACATCGTAATATCATAAGCAGTGTCGCTGGCACATCCCAGATGAATCATCTTACAAGCCAAGATATCTCCTTGAACTGGCTACCCCTGGATCACCCTGGTCCCTTGATTCGGTGTGTCATCAGATGTATCTTTTTAGGATGCCAGCAAATCCATGCTCCTACTGCGATAGTTTTGCAAGATATCCTGAAATGGCTGGATCTCATCGAGCGCTATCGAGTAACGACGACTTGGGCACCAAATTTTGCTTTTGCTTTGCTGAGCGAACGTGCTATTGAAATCGAGCAGGGGCGTTGGAACTTATCCTCAGTCAAGTCTTTTCTAAATACGGCTGAGCCTATTGTTCCTCAGACAGCACAAAGGGTGCGAGAACTGCTTTCACCTCACGGGCTAAGAGATAATGCGATGCATTCTTCTTGGGGTATGGCTGAAACTTCCTCAGGTGTTACTTCTTCCGAACAATATTTGCTCAACACCTCAATACCCCAATATGCTTCCTTTGCAGAATTAGGCTCCCCCATTCCTGGGATTTCCCTTCGCATCGTGAACGACAATCAGGAAGTTGTCAACGAGCAAACAATTGGCTACCTGCAAGTCAAAGGCTCTACAGTCACCTCAGGTTATTATCAAAATCCCGCACTCAACCAAGAAGTGTTCACTGAGGATGGTTGGTTTAATACTGGGGATTTAGGATTTCTAAATAACGGGCGTCTAACCATTACAGGGCGGACAAAAAATATTATTATTATCAACGGTGTCAATTACTATTCTCATGAAATTGAACAGGTGGTGGAAGCAGTTGCAGGAGTGGAAGTGTCTTACACAGCAGCCTGTGCCACTCGACAACTTGGTAGTAATACTGATAAATTAATTGTTTTTTTCCACACTTCTATTTCTGAGGATAACCGCTTAGGAGAACTGCTGAAAGAAATTCGTAAGAAGGTTGTCAGCAAGATAGGAATAAGACCTGCTTATTTGATTCCAGTTGAGAAAGAGGTCATACCTAAGACATCAATCGGCAAAATTCAGCACGCGCAACTCAAAAAGAGCTTTGAAGCTGGTGAGTTTGATTCTATACTCAAGCGAGTTGATATTTTGCTTGAAAATGACAAGACTCTGCCAGACTGGTTTTACCGCCCAATATGGCGACGGAAAGAAACGGTTGTTTTAGACACTAAACCCCAGACGGGTCTGGTTTTGGTATTTTTGGACTCATTGGGTTTGGGAGAGGTTTTGTGCGCCGAGCTAAGTAAACTCAACCAGTCTTATGTAAGCGTTGAGGCTGGGACAGACTTTGCAAAACTAGCCGATAACCGCTATCGCATTGCTCCGGAAAATCCTGACCACTATCGACAACTGCTGGAATTTCTCTCAATAGCAACAAACAAGCTTCCAATTGAACAAATCTTACATTTGTGGACTTATGACCAGTATGCTGGAGAAATTTCTAGCTTGGAAGCGCTAGAGGAGGCACAAGAGCGAGGAGTTTATAGTCTGCTTTTCTTAGTTCAGGCATTGGAGCAAGTTCAAGGTTCGCAGACGCCAGTGCGGCTGCAGGTAATTGCAAGCTTAAGCCAAGCCACCTCAAACGAAGAAAAAATTGCTTGCGAGCGATCGCCCCTACCAGGACTTGTTAAAACAATCTCCGCAGAATTGCCCTCGTTGGATACTCGTCATCTCGATCTGCCTGTGCAAAACAGCGAAGTCAATGCAGCATACATTCTTCAAGAACTCCAAGTCATTCAGAAAGAGCAAGAAGTTGCTTACCGCAATGGGCAGCGTCTAGTACCTTACCTAGAAAAGGTGGACTTGCGCCAGGAAGAAAAGCAAGAACTTCCCTTCAAACCAAGGGGAATGTATCTGATATCTGGCGGACTAGGAGGCGTTGGTGTAGAGATTGCGAAGTATCTTTTAAAGCAGTATAATGCTCGTTTGCTGTTGGTAGGTAGAACTCCCCTGCCGGAAAGAAGTACATGGGAAACTCATCTGCAACAAGAAAATGCTGTTTCCGAGCGCATTCGAGCTTATCTATCCTTAGAGCAACTCGAAGGAGAGGTCATTTATGAAGCCGTTGATATTTGCGATTTGACCAAGTTGCAGCAGGTGGTTGAGCAGCGTTGTGCCAGTTGGCAATGCGAGCTAAATGGAGTTATCCATTTGGCAGGGATTCCCACAAGACGCCTGCTACTTGAGGAAATGCCGGATAGCTTTGCAGCGACACTTCGTCCCAAGGTTTTCGGCACATGGACACTGCATCAACTGATCAAGAACCAGCCAGACAGTGTTTTCATCAGCTTTTCTTCAGTGAACAGTTTCTTTGGAGGGTTTAGTGCAGGTGCTTACGCGGCTGCTAACCGTTTTGTAGATGCCTTTTCTCACTACCAGCGTCAGAGTTCGTTGCACAGCTATTGCTTTGCCTGGAGTATGTGGGATGAAGTGGGCATGAGCCGCAACTACCAAATGAAAGATTTGACGCTTGCCCGAGGATACCATGCCATGACAAGTGAGCAGGGATTGCAATCATTGCTCACTCTTTTGCATCATAACCAGACACAACTTTTGGTGGGACTTGATGCTAGTAAACGTCCGATTCGACGATACATTAAGACAGAATCTTATCGTATCCAGAAATTATCTGCCCATTTTACTGCCTCAGTCCCTGTAGCCAAGTTGCAAGAGTTAGAGGTGCGCGATCGCTTCGGAACTCCATCCACTTGCGATTTTGTGCAGCTTGAAGAAATGCCACTCTTGGCAACAGGTGAAATTGATCGAGAACAACTCCTTACCACAGAACGTCGTCAAGGTCAAGCATCTGAGCGAGTCGCACCAAGGAACGAGTTGGAACGCCAAATTGCTAGCATCTGGCAAGAAGTGTTGAGTGTTTCACAAGTGGGTATTTATGACAACTTTTTTGAGTTGGGCGGGCATTCACTGCTGGCAATGCAAGTGATTTCTCGAATTCGCCAAGCTTGCTGTGCAGAAATTCCGCTACAGTTGCTGTTTGAGACACCAACGATTGAAGGTTTAGCTCAAGCCATTGCCCAGAATCAGAATCAGGATACCGATACCAGAAAACACCAAACCATTTCTCAAAGGGATAACCAAGAACCAGCCCCCTTATCATTTGCGCAACAGCGACTATGGTTTTTGGAACAACTAGAGCCGGGTAAGTCAGCGTATCATATTACTAAGGCACTGCAGTTGCAAGGCGACCTCAATGTGGCGGTGCTGCAACAGACTTTAGATGCAATTGTCGCCCACCACGAAGCACTACGAACCAACTTCATTGCATCCGATGGTAACCCTGTGCAGGTCATTTGCCAACCGAGATCAGTAGAACTGGTTGTGATTGACCTGAAAGATTGTCCGGAAACAGAACGCACCAGCAAAGTACAACGTCTGCTACAAGATGAAGCGCAACGTCCCTTTAACCTAACATCAGATTTAATGCTACGTGGGAGTTTGCTGCAACTATCCCCACAAGAAAACATCTTGCTGTTGGTTATGCACCACATCGCCTCTGATGGTTGGTCGATGAGCATTTTATTTGAGCAGTTGACAACTCTTTACGAAGCGTTCTTAAACGCAAAGCCCAATCCTCTACCACAACTGCCAATTCAATATGCTGATTTTGCTGTTTGGCAACGCCAATGGCTCTCTGGTGAGGTGCTAGAAAAGCAACTCAACTATTGGAAACAGCAGCTAGCAAGTGCTACCCCAGTACTGGAATTGCCCACGGATAGACCAAGACCACCAATTCAGACTTACCGAGGTGCAAAACAATCCTTCGTACTGCCCCAAAGCTTGGGTGTACAGCTGCATGCACTGTCACGACAAGAGGGTGTGACTTTGTTCATGACATTGTTGGCAGCATTCCAGATCCAGCTGTACCGCTATAGCAGACAAGAAGACATCGTTGTTGGTTCTCCCATTGCTGGTCGAAATTTAGCGGAAATTGAAGACTTAATTGGATTTTTTGCCAATACCCTTGTACTACGTACTGATTTGTCGGGCAACCCCAGTTTTCAGGAACTATTACAAAGGGTGCGCGAAATCGCTTTGAGTGCCTACGCCCACCAAGACTTGCCCTTTGAAAAACTGGTCGAAGAACTGCAACCAGAGCGATCGCTCTCGTATCACCCAATATTTCAGGTCATGTTTGTTTTCCTGAATACACCGAAACAAACATTGGAATTGCCAGAACTCAGCATCTCTTCCATAGAAGTGGATAATTTTGCATCCCAGTTTGATTTGACTTTGTCAATGAAGGAAACAGAACAGGGATTACAGGGGTTATGGGAATACAGCACTGACCTGTTTGAGGATGCGACAATTACCCGTATGAGTGGGCATTTCCAAACATTGCTTGAGGCAATTGTTGCTAATCCGAATGGTTTCATCTCAGAATTTCCGTTACTAACTGCTCCAGAACAACGACTTTTGCTCCAGTGGAATAACACTCAGGCAAATTACTCCAAACAATCGTGTATCTATCAATTGTTTGAGACTCAGGTAGAGAAGACACCGGATGCTGTAGCTATAGTTTTTGGCAGGGAGCAACTTACTTACAAGCAGCTCAATGAGCGAGCAAATCAACTAGCGCATTATTTGAAACAGCTAGGAGTAAAACCAGATGTCTTGGTGGGAATTTGTGTAGAGCGTTCCATAGAAATGGTGCTAGGACTTTTGGCTATCCTCAAAGCTGGTGGAGCATACGTTCCTCTAGATCCGGCATATCCTCAAGAACGGGTAGATTCCATCTTGTCTGATTCTCAGGTATCAGTGTTGTTAACTGATACTAAAAAATCACTTGCTGTTGCCGTAGACACAACAGTCATCTGTTTAGATACAGATTGGGAAAACATTGCCACCCACAGTGTAGAAAATCCCGCGCCGAGCGCTACCGCCGACAATCTGGCATACGTCATCTATACATCAGGCTCGACTGGTAAGCCTAAAGGCGTACAAATTCCGCATGGTGCTTTAGTCAATTTCTTAACATCCATGCAATGCGAACCAGGATTAACACAGGCGGATGTACTCCTAGCAGTGACAACAATATCATTTGACATTGCTGCCTTGGAACTGTACTTACCCCTGATCACTGGTGCACGTATTGTATTGGCGACAAGGGAAGTGGCGAGCGATGGCTCTTTGCTGAGTGAACTCATTGCTGATGCTGGTGCTACATTGATGCAAGCCACTCCAGCCACTTGGCGGATGTTGCTTACTGCTGAATGGGCTGGTGTTCCTGGGTTGAAAATTCTCTGCGGCGGTGAGGCTTTATCTAGTGACTTGGCACGGCAATTATTAGCAACAGGGGCTGTTGTTTGGAATATGTACGGTCCTACTGAGACAACTATTTGGTCAACTCTGTTAGAAGTAAAAGCAACGCAACTGTCTCATGCTACAGTGCCCATTGGACGTCCAATTGCCAACACGCAAATTTATCTGCTTGACTCTCATATGCAGCCAGTCCCCATTGGCGTCTCTGGCGAACTACACATCGGCGGTGACGGACTTGCGCGAGGCTACCTCAACCGTCCAGACTTGACTGATCTTAAATTCATCCCCAACCCCTTTTCCCAGACAAAGGAAGCACGTCTCTATAAAACTGGCGACTTAGCCCGATACTTGCCTGATGGCAAGATAGAATACATTGAACGCATTGATAACCAAGTCAAAGTACGGGGATTCCGCATAGAATTAGGAGAGATAGAGGCTGTACTGAGCCAACATCCAGCGATACTCCAAACTGTAGTCATAGCTTATGAAGCTGTACCAGGCGATAAACGCTTAGTAGCCTACATTGTTCCCAATCAAGATTCAGTACCTATAACTAGTGAGTTGCGTCTCTATCTTAGAGAAAGGTTACCTGAATACATGGTACCATTCGCTTATCTTTTGTTAGAAGCTCTACCCCTCACTCCTAACGGCAAAGTCAACCGCCGCGCCCTTCCAGCACCCGAGTCAGTCAAGCAAGAATTAGAAGCAGACTTTGTTGCTCCCCGCAATGAGTTAGAACGCCAAATAGCACAGATTTGGGAAGAAATTTTAGGTATCCAACCAGTTGGCGTTACGGTTAACTTCTTTGATTTAGGAGGACATTCCTTACTAGCAGTACGCTTATTCGCGCAGATAGAGAAGAAATTCGGCAAAAAACTTCCCTTATCCACTCTTTTCCAATCAGGTACAGTAGAAGCTCTTGCCGAGATGCTCCATTCTGAAGAAGAAAAACCAGTTGGTGAGCAGGTTTTGGTAACGGCACGTGGCGATGACAAATCCGGTACACTTTGGTCATCCTTGGTACCAATTCAACCAAATGGTTCCAAGCGACCTTTCTTCTGTATCCATCCTCTAGGTGGAGAAATCTTGTGTTATCGTCCTTTAGCATTACATCTGGGTTCGGATCAACCAGTTTATGGAATACAACCACAAGGGTTAGATGGAAAACACACTCCTTTAACCCGGATTGAAGACATGGCAGCCCACTATATTAAAGAAATCCAAACTATTCAGCCCAATGGTCCTTACTATTTAGGAGGTTATTCCTTGGGTGGTATCATTGCTTATGAAATGGCACAGCAACTCCACTCTCTAGGTGAGAAAGTCGGTGTTCTAGCTATGCTTGATACTTCTCGTCCAGGTACTGAGACACGATTACCCTTTGTACTCAGAGTTTTTGAGCACATAAATAATATCATACAAGAAGGACCTACCTACCTACAACAAAAGCTTGTGGGCTGGAGTGAGTGGGGCACGTACCATCTCCGAGACAAATATCGGCGTTTGTTGGAAAAGTCGGAAATTTTACCTGAAGGCGACGAACATTTAGATGTTATGGCTGCTAATGTCCAAGCTATTGAGCACTATACCTTCAAACCATATCCTGGTCAAATGGCTGTGTTTCGGACTGACGATAAAAATCGGGACGATGCTGTCGGTGTAAAATATGATCCCCAATTTGGTTGGGGCGAGGTAACCGGTGGAGTAGATGTCTATCATCTTCCCGGTTCTCACCTTTCCTTCCTTGATGAACCCGATGTACAAGTATTGGCAGAGCAATTGAAGCTTTGCTTAGAAAAGGCGCAGGCTGCGGAATTAACCAATTAACATCAAGTCCGCTTAATTACTTGTAATTTCTGCGTTACCTCACCCCAACCCTCTCCTTAATAAGGAGAGGGTGCCGCAGGCGGGTGAGGTTCTTCATTTTTTATTGGAAGTAGATGCCAAAACAGCAATAAGATAATTCGTCAGAGTATGGGCATCTACTCCCAATTCTGTCCGCTCTTGTGCTGCTAAAATTGCTGCTTGAGAATGCCACCAAGCACCAGTTGCAACAATCTCCTCTACAAAAATCTTTTTAGAAGAAGCTTGCGCCAATAATCCGCCAATCAACCCAGTTAAGACATCCCCACTACCACCACGCGCCAAGGCTGGGGTACTTTCGGGATTAATCCAGACGGTTCCTTGGAAGTTGGCAATAACAGTTCTTGCACCTTTCAATAACACCACTGCACCACTTTGCGCCGCCGCTTCCCGCGTTGCTTTCACCCTATCGTGATTGGCATCGGGAATGTCAGGAAACAATCGCTTGAACTCACCCGTGTGTGGTGTAAGTACGGTGATTTTTTGTCGTTTTTGTAACGTCTGGATGGTTTCCATTTCAGCCAAGATATTCAAACCGTCAGCATCTAGAAGTAAGGGGTTAGTGCTATCTAATACTTGTTGTAAAATCGGGCTGGCATCTTGGGTTAAGCCGGGACCACAGGCGATCGCATTAAATGAACTCAAATCTGTTTTGGCTGGGAGTTGCAGTTGGGCTATCGCCCCAGATTCTGTTTCCGGACAACCAATAATCAAAGCTTCAGGTAACTGCGCCACCATGATTGATTTGAGAGATTCTGGTACAGCAATTGAGAGCATACCGACACCACTTGCTCGCGCACCCAACCCAGTTAAGATTGCTCCTCCCGAATACCGACGCGAACCACAAATCAACAGCAAATGTCCTTCCTTATATTTATGCGTAACTGGCGGACGGGGTAAAGGCAGAGTGGAGAGGGCTGTTGTTTTTGTGATGCGTTTAGTACTTGGTGAATTTTCCAGTACCGCTTGTATATCAGCCAAGGGAATGTCAAAATCTATTAACTCAGCTTTACCGACATAATCGAGAGCTTGGTCTTGCAATAAACCCTGCTTCCACAAACCTAAGCACAACGTGTGCGTAGCACGTACCGCAGTTCCTAAAACTTCACCAGTATCTGTGTGCAACCCCGAAGGTAAATCGATACTAATAATCGGTTTGTCCCATTCATTCAGCTGATTGATAGCGCTAGCGACTGGATCTGTGAGCGTTCTTTCTAAGCCAAATCCAAACAACCCATCAATCAATAAATCACAATCTTGCAGTGGTTCAATCGAGTCATAACACGGTAAACCCAGACTTCTATTATACTGCAAGTGTTGCGAAGTTAATTCTTTTAGTTTAGAGAAAGGGCAATATATCAAGACTTCATAGCCACGAAAGTATAACTCTCGGGCAACAACCAAAGCATCACCACCATTATGACCAGGACCTGTGAGAATTCCTACGCGGGAGGGAGGGAGTGAGGGAGATAAAGAAGCTTTCCCTTTGTTTTCTTGTTGGCAAGACAGGAGGTAAATATCCTGAATACGACGGGCAATAAGTCCTGCCACTTTTTCCATCAAAGCTACCACAGGCATTCCCGCTGTAAAAATACGCTCTTCGATATCGTGCATTTGCTGTGCGGTGACGATGACTTGTGCAATTTTTTCTTGCCTGTCTTTCATTAGTCCTGAGTCCTAAAGTTCTGAGTTTTGAGTAATGAATGCTAAATATTGTGTTTAAATTTATTTAAAAAATTTATCCTGTTCCAGTCCATTTTAATGGACTTCGTCTATGAGCCTGGGACTTACAGTCCTTGGCGGACGAGAACCCAGTCCAATAATCTATAATAACTTTGGCATTTATTTTAGCAGGTACAAGATACTAAGTTATCCTCTGTCCATTTTCTAATTAATATGTGGTACTTTTAATAACAATAAGAGCCAATAATCCCTTCTTAAGTTATGCATCTAACTGGTCCGGAACGTAAGAAATTACGCGACGCTATTCTCAGTGCTTATCGAAGCAAAGCTGATTTAGAAATGATGGTTGATGATGAATTAGAGGAAAATTTAGATGCAATAGCTGAAGGAGCAAATCAGACTCAACGTATTTTTAATTTGATTAAATGGGCTGAATCAAGAGGTAAGTTAGACTACCTAATTATCGCTGCGTATAATACAAACCCAGACAATCAAGAGTTAAGAGAATTTTATAAAACGATATTTCAGAAAACGTTTCTTATTAATCCCGTTCCAATAAATATTACTGCAAATACAGGTCCAGAGATTGATTGGCTAGGACCAACAGAAGAACTGCAACTTCAAGGTTTATTTCAGTCGGAACCAGATTTTTGGGATGTTGGCTTTTTGAAGAGAGCCATTGAACAAATAACATCTGTATGTCGGATTGAAATAAACTCGCACAAAATTGGAACGGGTGTTCTAGTAGCAGATAATCTTGTACTGACAAATTACCACGTTCTCAAGCCGAATGAAAATGAAGATATGCAAACCAATGCTCTCAATGCAGTTTTGCGTTTTGGCTGTTTGAGTTCAAATTCCGGAAACGAGACAGACGGACTGGTATTTAAATTAGAAAGTCAGCAACCAATTCTACACTCTAGTCCGATCGACAAACTTGATTATGTTTTGCTGCAAGTGGAGAAACGTCTTCTCGACGCCAAGGATATTAAACCTGCTTGTTGGGATGCGAATTATCTTCCCGTTAAAGGGATGGGAATCCATCTTCTGCAACATCCCGAAGGGGACTCAATGAAAATATCTATCAGTCGTGATGGGATAACTGGAGTTTATCAGGAGAGGGGATTAGTTCAATATGTTAACAAAACTGCCTTGGGGTCAAGTGGTTCGCCATGCTTTGATGATGATTGGAAAATAGTCGCTTTGCATCATGCTCAGCGAGCCAAAAGTTTTGGTACTATCCGCGAAGGAATTTTATTTAGTGCCATTTATCAGGAAATTAAAGATTACCTTAAAAGATAGATAACTAATAACTGATATGACGAGACGTATTATTACAACACAACTAGAAGCAAATACTTCTTCCAACATTGATGGTTATTTTGATAAGCTCATCAAATACATTCCCTCGGAAATTGTTGTGGGTTGGATAGCTGTAAAAGGACTTCTTATCAGCGATAATGAGATTCCCAGTAATAGTTTATTGTGGATTTTATTTATTGTTTTTACTGGCTTAACTGCTGTTTATATTTTCAAGCAAACTTCAGAACCTAGAAAACCGCCAGCCATCAGTCAAGTTCTCATTTCTACAGGTGCATTTATTGTTTGGGTATTTGCTTTAGGAGAGCCATTCTCGTCATTGGCGTTTTACCGTCCTGTTTATGGTTCGGTAGTTTTGATTCTTTTTAGTCTCATAGTGCCTTTATTTAATCCTCCTGAAGGAGAAAAAGTTAAATGAAATGACGATAAATTTAAAGAAATCTTCACAGAAAGAATTAATAGAAGCTATTCTTAACGCTTATCCCGATGAAGGAGATCTAAAGATGCTCCTTGATTTGGAACTAGATATGAATCTAGAGGAAATCAAGGAGGGTAAAAATTATAAACAAATTGTCTATAACTTGATTAATAAAGCAGAAAGAGAAGGTTTTTTAAAACAATTCATTGAGGCTGCTCATTCAGAAAAACCTGAAAATCAGAAATTAAAAGCTATTAAAGAGAAATTATTTTCATCTATTTTTGACCATATTGATGACTCATTATATAGAAGTCAAATTTCAAACGAACAATGGAATAATTTATGTCTCATACTGTCTGAAATTAAGTTGAGTTTACTTGGTCGAGTCTGTCGTATAACTCTAGAAAATTTTACCAAAACTCAAGATGTATTAGGTAATTATCCAGAATTAGCAGATCTGGAAAGTTTAGGTGTATTAAAGACTATACTCTTAAACAAATGTCCTCGGAATGATAAAGGTATACCAAGTATTGTTGAATTTGCTGAACGTCTGTCGAAGGAAAAGGAAGTTGGAGAATCTCACCAAAATAAATTAAATCAGTGGGTGGGAAAGATAGCCCAGGAACTGAATCTCACTTTGCCAACTTATTTTGAGGATCAATCATCTGCTACTCTTCAATCTTATCTGCTGATTACAGTTTCTCCTAGTCCGAAAAGTGCTAAAAAGTTCTATCTGGAAGCTGAATTGATTCGGGATTATCTACCGAATGATGCTAAAGGAAAACTTATAAAAATTGATTTAAATCAGGAATCAGTAAAATTAGAGTGTTCTTTTGAAGAAATCGCAGAGAATATTCATCAATTTATAAGTATTGCTAAAACTGAACACCTCAAACAATACAAACATTATTTAACTGTAGAGATCTTTTTACCTTTACAACTTTTAGGTAAAAGTCTAGACTTAGAAGAAATATCGATTGGCTTCAACCGCAGAAAACCAATAGGGAATGAAGACAAATTTTTGGTACGTTCTCTTGACCGCTTTATCAGTAATTATGGCGAATATAGCAATCGACTCTCTTTAAGATGGGAACAGTTAACAAAGTGGGTTAAAACAAGACTTTCACAGACAGACTTACAAAATAAAATTTATCATATCTCTCAAGTCGATGACTGCAATTGGGATGAAATACAAGCTGAGTTGGAAATCAAAGAAAAGCTAGGAGTCAAGATGACTTGCTGTTTTCCTGAATCTGATTTAGATAAAGAGGAGTTGTTTATTGCTGTTTTAAGAGGAGGAGTCCCAATAGCTTTATGGACAAGAACGGCTCATATTCCTAATATAGAGAAAGAATTTGACGAGCTATTAAATATTGAATGTTTTCAAGGAGATTTCAGTGACTTAATTGAATCAGTATGGAAACTCCGTAAAAAAGCTCATGCGAGAAGAGACAAAGAAAATTATTTAGGCTATCATCTGGGATTTTTATGTGATAATCCTAATCGAGTACCTTTTCATCTGCAAAATCAATCGCTTATCGAAACAGGTATGTAGAATGAACAGTTATCAGTTACCAGTTACCAGTTACCAGTTACCAGTTACCAGTTATCAATTGTTCACTGTTTACTGTTCACTGATTCAGTCATATAGATTTAAGATAAATTGAAAATATGGAAGACTGGCGATTTTTTCATGGTAACGGCGAGCAAATAATGGAAGACGAGGTTAAAGAGAAATTAGAACATCTGAAACCTCCTCCTTGGCGACGCTTTAGTAAAAAAGAAGATGTTCCAAATGATGGACGCTGGGAAAAACTCCTGAATTTGGCGCAAGAAAAAGACAGAAATAAAAGAAGGGGTGAAATTTTTCGTATATCCCGTGACGCCAATGATGTTATAAATGCAGTTAACGCTGCTATTTATTTACGAAGACCTTTGCTAGTGACGGGTAAACCTGGTTCGGGTAAAACTTCTTTGGCTTATGCGATCGCCTATGAATTAAACCTAGGTCCAGTCTTATCTTGGGGAATCACCGCTCGTTCTACCTTACAGGAAGGTCTTTATCGTTATGATGCGATCGCCAGACTCCAAGATGCTCAACAAAAAGAAGACCAGGATATTGGTAAGTATATTACATTGGGCGCTTTGGGAACAGCTTTTTTACCTTCTTTGTTACCAAGAGTTCTCCTAATTGACGAAATCGATAAAAGCGATATTAATTTTCCCAACGATTTATTAAATATTTTTGAGGAGGGAGAGTTTCCGATTCCAGAGTTGGTGAGACGAGCAAAATCTCAAGGGGAAGATAAGCAAGAAAATAACCAAGAAAAGCGTATATTTAAAGTAGATACCCGAGACCAAGATATTGATGTTGACATTGTAGGGGGTTGGGTACGCTGCTATGCTTTCCCTATCATTGTGATGACGAGCAATGGAGAACGAGATTTTCCGCCAGCTTTTAAACGGCGATGCGTACGAGTAGAAATGCCAGAACCGAAAGAAGAAGCTCTCAAAGCAATTGTTAAAGCTCATTTTAAAGATGAGGAAAGCCTTGCTCAAGATGCTGAAGCAAAAATTAATGAGTTAATCAAAGAGTTTTTGTCAGATAATAAATCAGATAAAAATCAAAATGTTGAACGAGCGACAGACCAGTTATTGAATACAATTTATTTACTCACCCGTGATGTGAGTCCAAAAGCAGCGGATGAAAAGTCGATTAAAGAAATTTTATTAAGAAGCTTAAATCAGTGAAGAGGGAACAGGGAACAGGGAACAGGGAACAGGGAACAGGGAACAGTAAGATGAGTATCAAACACTCGTTCGCGAGGATCTTGCATCATACTTTTCGTCCGTCAAGAAATAAATTTCTTGGCTCAAAGTCCAAGTCCGTTAAAACGGACTGAGTAAGTTTTTTAGTCCGTTTTAACGGACGCGTGTTTATTAGCCCAGAACTTAAGTTCTGGGCGTACTCAGCCAGAGGTGCAAGATCTGAGCTAACGCACTTGCTGAACTCAGTTATACCCTTTTCGCACCGCCCAAAGAGCGATCGCGCAAAGCGCCCCCTCCTGCGGAGCAATAGCTTCGCTGCTGCGCTCCTTTGCAGATCGCCTTCGTGAAATCAAAAAAGAGAAGCGTATTACTAACCACTGACTCCTGAATTTTGCCGTAATTACTTCGTCAAGCTAGGTGCAATAATAGCCATGAGTAACAAAAACCCAATTTCTAACACGTAGCTCACATACACACTAGGGTTTAACAAACCATCCTTGAGGTAATTGCTACGTTTGGGCGAGAAAGAACTATGCTTGACAGCATGAGTCCATCCGCCGTATATGCAAGGACATCGTAATCCATGATTGGCGAGAATAGACTCAATCTCTGCAACACGAGGATAGAAACCGCGCTGAAAGTATTTCCATTGACTTTCTAATATCCAGAAAAATACGGGAATTGCACAACCAATTAAGGCGATGCTCCCGGAGGGAGCCGCGCAAGGCGCTAACGCACTTCCATTAGTTTTTTGCTGTAACATCAACGCTAAAATAGCCCCAGTGCCTGTGATACCAAGAGCTTTGATAACCCAAATTTGTTTATTGTAGTCTTCGATAGTCGTTTGCAAGAAAAAGTATTCTTTTTCCAAAATGTTGCGTTCAAATTCTGTGAGTGATTGAGTTTCAGGTTCTGGAGTTGTCGGCGGTAGATTAGACATAGAGAAATCTTGAGGCGTTGCTGAGATTGAGATAAATCAGGAAAAATTTCTAGGCGGAGATGAAAACACAGCTTTTCGCTAGCAGGGAGAGCAGATGCTGCGACAGTTGGGTACTCGCCTACAGAAGTTTGGGGAAACACCACTGTTGCTGAAGATGCTGTGTTCTGTTTTCATAGGGACGGGTAAAATACCGCCAAATCTGGGAATGGTGTTTCGCGAGTTTACCCAGTTTTGTGAGAACAAGCGCTTGGAGGGTGTTCTGGTAACAGATGAGTCTCGCCAGTGGTGGCGGCGACTGTTGCAACATTTAGCCTTAAAGATGACTCAAGCAAGTGAATCGACTGAGTTCCAAGTTGCCATTCCCAAGCAAGAAGCACAGGATATACTCAAGGAGTTTCTGCAACAGCAGGGATATCATCAACCCTGGAAAGCACTCGAATGGCTTGATGATTTACTCAAGTATCACCTGATTCAACTTGGTACAGAAAACAAAATTGAGTTTAAACACCAACTGATTCAAGAATATTACACTGCCGAGAGTCTACTCAAGCAGTTACCCCACTTTAGTGACGACAAGCTGAAACGGGAATATTTGAATTACCTGCAATGGACTGAACCCCTAGCCTTGATGTTGGGGTTACTGGAAGAAGAGAAACAAGCGCTGCGGGTGGTAAAGTTAGCGTTAGAGGTGGATCTGAAGTTGGTAGCAAGGCTAGCAGGTGCGGTAAAACCAGAATTTCAAGTGCAGACGGTGGCGTTAGTTGTTGGGTTAGAAGTTTCTCAAGAACTTAAATTTGAGTTATTAAGCACAACACGTTCTGAACATGCAATTTCGCCCTTGCTACAAGCTTTAAACCAGAAAGATTCTTATGTGCATAGGAGCGCGGCTAATGCGTTAGGAAATATCGTGGATTCCACAGCAGTCACTGGACTGATTCAAGCTTTAAAAGATGAAGATTCTCATGTGCGTAGGAGCGCGGCTAATGCGTTAGGAAATATCGGGGATTTCAGAGCAGTCACTCCACTGATTCAAGCTTTAAACGATGAATATTTTCATGTGCTTAGGAGCGCGGCTAATGCGTTAGGAAATATCGGGAATTCCACAGCAGTAACTGGACTGATTCAAGCTTTGAACGATGAACATTCTTCTGTGCGTAGCAGTGCGGCTGATGCGTTAGGAGAAATCGCTAGTCCTGAAAAACTACCAGAATTAACTCATCTTTTATCAACAACCACAAAAACCTATCTACTAGATACAATCTCTAAAATACAAAACCGTTGCAAATTCTACAACTACACCCTAACTCAACCACCTCGCCCACACCCAACACCCATTTCTATCTCCATGACTTACATTCTCCATCTCTCCGACTTGCACTTTGGCACGCTTGAAAATGCAGATTTATGGTGTAGCCAACTCGCAGATGATCTCAAAATAGGACTCGATTGCTCCCGCCTCGATGTCCTCATCCTCTCCGGTGACATTGCTAACAAATCCACCTCAGAAGAATACGACGCAGCCAAAGAGTTTTTAGACGTGCGATTCGTTGCTAGCTGAATCACGGTGAAAATCCGTACATAAGCAAGCCAACTTCGTTGTAATGTCAACAAGTTGAACTTCAGGAGAAATGAAGGTGAAAGCCCTTCCCCTCAAACTCAGAGGTGACTCCCTATCTGCCCACACCGAACAAACTCGGAATTTTGTAGAGTGAAGCTGGGAACAGGGCGCAATCAGACGGTTGTTATGGACTGACACTGGCGCAAAGTCTGCCGGGGGGATACTCCCCCCGGCGAGCTTTGCGCTAACGGGGAGTGCACAAGATGAAAATAGAACCTAAGAAAGTGACTTAACCTCAAGCAGGGCATAAACACAAAACCCCTGACTTCACCAGAGAAAAACCCGCCAATGGTGTCTAAGCAAGTGGCAAAGAGTAAGGGGATCTGGTAGTCAAATTGGTTCCATCTGACGGCACAAAACAATCTCTCCTGAGGAACGAATAAAAACGAGTTAAGAGTCCTGGGCGGTCGAACCCAAGGTAGGTATGACGAGATACGGAACTCTCTTAACTCGGGTAGGATTCAGCGTAATTGCTGAAAGGTGTTCAGAAAACAATCAAAAGGAGCACGAGCATGATTAGGCACAGTCACCGGACTAGTGAATCTTGGAAGAATCTACCCTGGAAGAAATTCCGGAAAGATTTATTCCGCCTGCAAGTTAGATTGTTGTGCGATTCGTTGTGAGTGAATCACGGTAACCAGTCCGTAAATAACCTCACCAACTCTTAAGAGTTGAACTTTCGATGAGATGTAGGTGCAAGCCCTACCCGCCAGATTCAGGCGTGACTCCTTATCTGTCCACACCGAACAAGCTCGGTTCTTGTAGAGTGAAGCTGGAAACAGGGCACAATCAGACGACTGTTATGGGTTGACACTGGTGCAAAGCTCGCCGGGGGAAGCTTCCCCCGGCAGACTTTGCGCTAACAGGGAGTTCCCACGGTAAAATCGATGCCTAAAAAAGTAACCTATTACTAAGCGGGGCATAACCAAAACCCCCGACTTTATCAGAGTCAAATCCCGCCGAGTTCAACAATGACAGCGGCAAGAATCTAGGGGTTCTGATGGTTAAAGTGGCACTACCTAACGGAACAACGCCACATGCTTCAACCGGGGGAACCCCGGCAACGCAGTGGCTCATCAATCTATCGAAGGAACGAATAAAAACGAATCAAGGGTCATGGGAAGGTCGAACCCCATGTAGGTAAGACGAGATACGGAAGTCCCCTGATTCGGGTAGGATGCGGCTTATTGGCTGCAAGGTATTCAGAGTATATTCCCCGGAGTTAGAGCATGATTAGACACAGTGTAACAACTAGTGAATCGTGGAAGAATTTACCCTGGAAGAAATTCAGACGTAACTTATTCCGCCTACAAACGAGAATATATAAAGCAATTCGAGCGGGAGACAAGCGTAAAGCAATGTCCCTTCAGAAACTTATTCTGAAATCCCAAGCGGCTAGATGGATGGCCATCCGTCAAGTAACTCAGTTAAACGCTGGAAAGAAAACGGCAGGAATCGACGGCAAAAAATCCCTCACCATTGAGGAACGATTTGAACTAGAAAAACTGCTTAATGCATCCACTAACAACTGGAAACACCAGAAGTTACGTAGTATTCCCATCCCAAAAAAGGATGGCAGTACCAGAATGCTAAAAATTCCAACTATTGCAGACAGAGCTTGGCAAGCTATCGCGAAGTACGCTCTAGAACCAGCACATGAAGCACTATTCCACGAAAAAAGCTACGGATTCAGACCGGGAAGAAGCGCACACGATGCGCAGAAACTCCTGTTCAATAACCTTCGCTCCAAAAGTAATGGAATCAACAAACGAGTCATAGAACTCGATATTGAAAAGTGTTTCGACAGGATTAATCACACCACTATTATGGAGAACCTTATTGCCCCACAGGGTATCAAAACAGGTATATTCTGATGCCTAAAGGCAGGAGTAAACCCAGAGTTTCCAGAACAAGGAACACCTCAAGGTGGTGTAGTCAGTCCGCTTTTAGCCAACATTGCTCTTAATGGTATCGAAAGTGTCCATAAATACAGACACGACGGAAAACCGTACGAACCATCAGTCCGCTACGCAGATGACATGGTTATAATACTTCGACCACAAGACGATGCTACTGAGATACTCGCAAAGATAGGTCATTTTCTAGCAGAACGAGGGATGAAGGCAAGCGAGAAAAAAACATGCATTACCGCTGCGACAGATGGATTTGATTTCCTTGGTTGGCATTTCAAAGTGCAAAACAACGGAAAATTCAGAAGCACCCCTTCAGTGGATAACTTCAAAAAATTCCGTCAGAAAGTAAAAGCCATTGTCAACAACTCGAATTATGGTTCCAAAATAAAAGCTGAGAAATTAGCTGCTTTGGTTAGAGGATGGAGAAACTACCATAGATTCTGCAAGATGGATGGTTCTCGCAATTCGCTATACCACATCGAAACAAGAGCATACAAGGTATTTAATAAGGAAGCCAAAAACGACCGATACTCCAGTAAGAAATTACTAGACAAAGCGTTCCCAAAGGTTTCCTACTCCGAAAACGCTCACATCATGGTCAAAGGGGATAAGTCTCCCTTTGACGGAGACTTAACTTACTGGAGCCAGCGCAACAGCAAGTTGTATGATGGGCACACCTCTAAAGCACTACAGAAGCAAAACCATACATGTGGATACTGTGGAATAAAATTTACCAGTGAAGAACGGGTAAATCTCCACCATACAGACGGAAACCATGACAACTGGAAGACAAAAAATCTATTAGCTGTACACGAATCTTGTCACGATTACATCCACATGGGCAAAAGGGATAAAACCCTAAGAATATCGGGAGCCGAGTACACAGAAATGGGTACGCTCGGCTCTAACTGAGAGGTGCTCGGGATAAGCGCGACTTGAAAGGTCGTTTAGAACGGAGAGCCGACTCTCCTAGAGAATT
>NZ_CAWPKW010000349.1:0-1429 GCF_963888615.1 Brasilonema octagenarum UFV-OR1
GTCTATAAGCTTGTCGAAAGAATTCATCCGTAATTGGGGCAGACGAACCCACATTACTGGGAAAAGGGTTGCCGAGCATTATACCAGTGACCTCAACAGATTCACTGGCATTGATGGTGACACTGCCAGCGTCACCCGTTGCTAAAGTAGCAGAAGTAACAGTGCCGCCGTTCTGAATCACCAGTCTCGCTGTGTTGATAGTCAGTGCCCCAGCATTTCCAGTATTGTTGGCAGGAGAGGTCACAGCGCTTGGGTTGAAAAGAGGTGAACTTCCCCTTATTTCCACTGCTTCAGTTGCATTCACCGTCACAGTTCCACCCTTGCCAGTCCCAAGCGTAGTAGATGCTACAACTCCTCCATCTAAAAGATTTAACCGCCTGGTTGATACTGTTACCGTTCCCGCAGATCCAGAATTGAAAGCTATTGTAGAGAGGGCACTGAAAAAACTAGGATTAATCGGTGAAGATCCGCTTACTTGTACAGAATCAAAGGCATTCACTCTTATATTGCCTGCCTCGGTAGAACTGCGGGAGCCAGCAATGATTTGTGCCCCACCCCGTACCATCAACTGCTGAGTTGAAACTGTAACATCTGCTCCACGTCCAACCCCCACAGCTTCACTAGTCAATCCGCCAGGAAACCTGCCGTCTGGGCTGATTTCACTCACTTCTAAGGATTGGGCAGCATTAACCCTGATGCTGCCTCCTGCTTGATTCCCCTGGTTCTGAATCAACAGCAGTGAGCCATCCGCCAGCGATACCTGATTTCCCTGCACTTGAATCGAACCGCCACCACTGGCATCTCCTAACGCCTGTCGTGAGAGCCAAATATCACCAAAGCGCTGATTGCCTGAATAATCAAACGCAAAGCCAGAACTTGTAGAACTAAGGTTCACTTGCCCATCACGCACACTGCCCAATTCAATGCGTCCTTGCTCTGCCGTCAGCGTGCCGCCATCAATCGCTATATTCCCACCAATCAAGGCAAGAGTCTGACCTGCTGGTACCTGCAAGCCTGCTGTACTACTACCTCTAATAAGAGGGGAAAAAATAGGGACTGAAACTGATAGATCGTACCCATTCCCTTGCACCTCAATTCGCCCCGGATTGGCTCCCATCTGCAACCCGACTGGAACGCTGATAGTTAAGAGTGGTGTGGTTTGAGGATTCGTGGCGCTGTACTGAAAATTATCGGCAAAGTTAATGCTGTTGGCAGTTGTGGCAACAAAGGAACCCCCAATATTCAGTCGGGCATTCGGACCAAACAGAATGCCATTCGGATTGAGCAAAAACAAATTCGCTGTGCCATTTGCCCGAATCAAACCATCAATATTCGAGATTGAACCACCCGTGACACGACTAAAAATGTTCTGCACATCAGCGGCATTGTTGAAGTAAGCAGAACCGCCCGTTGGCACTGAAAACTGACT
>NZ_CAWPKW010000350.1:0-9332 GCF_963888615.1 Brasilonema octagenarum UFV-OR1
TTTTAACGGACTTGGTTTATTAGCCCAGAACTTGAGTTCTGGGCGTACTCAGCCGGAGGTGCAAGATCTGAGTAACGCTTAACAGGAAAAAAGGCTCTTGAAGTGTACCTAGCTTCGCCAAAAATAAAATAGTAGTCCTATAGTTATTAATTGTTAGTTATTAGCCCATAATTTATAATTTTCGTCAATCGTTCTAGATTTTTGGCTTTTGAGTTGTCAAAGGACACTTTGCTTAAGTCAGGGAACCCGGCTACACAAGTGTCCTGCTGTTGACTTTCAACTACACCAGCCACCCTTTTAAGCGTTTGGCTATGTGAGGACGTCGTAACTTTCGCATAGCTTTGCTTTGAATTTGTCGTACTCGCTCGCGGGAAAGATTGAACATAGTACCAACTTCTTCCAAGGTACAAGGTTCACTGGTAATCAAACCATACCGTAGAGAGATGACGTCTTTTTCTCGTGGAGTAAGTACGTCACCTAAAACTTCCCAAATCTCCTGGCGCATCATGCTTTCATTCATTTTGGCCTCTGGAGAGAGGTTGTCTTCATCTTCTAGCAAATCCATCAATTCCGTGTCTTCTTCTTTTCCCACACGGTGGTTGAGGGACAGTGCTTGTCGTCGTAGTTGTTGCAGTTGGCGTAGTTGTGGCGCGGGAACATCCAAAGCTTCTGCCATTTCCTGTTCGGATGGGTTGCGCCCTAGTCTCTGTTTGAGTTCTCGTTGCGCTTTTTTGAGTTTGTTAAGTTTTTCAACAATATGAATTGGTAAGCGAATTGTCCGCGCATCATTAGCTATTGCCCGCGTAATTGCTTGTCTTATCCACCAATAGGCATAAGTAGAAAACTTATATCCTTTATCGGGGTCAAATTTTTCTGTTGCACGATTTAACCCCATCGCTCCTTCTTGAATTAAATCCAGAAAAGGAACTCCCCTATTTAAATATCGTTTAGCAATAGAGACAACCAACCGTAGGTTTGAGCGGATCATTTTACGTTTTGCAACCCGCCCTTGATACAACCGATGTTCCAGTTGTTTTTCTGTCATTCCGAGATGGGAAGCAGCAGTTTCCTTACTCGGTTGATTTTCGAGCTTTTCAAGTAAAGAAGCTTGCAATTCCCTAATTTCTTCCACAAACCGGACTCTACGCGCTAATTCCACCTCTTCATCTGGCTTTAGCAACGGATAGCGAGCCATTTCTTTAAAAAACGCGCCGACAGCATCGTCATACTCGGTTTTATTATATCCTGAAGGACGCGCCGCCGCCATCCGGTCTCCATCGCGATCTTCGGCTTCTATATTTTCTACTACTATTAGGGACTCATCTTCTGCCACTGCATCTAACGTAATAAACAGTTCTTCATTTTCGGCAGCATTTCCCATTGTCTCCATTGTTCCCAATTCAGCTATATTCATAGTTTCCCTCAGAGATTATTGCTCTGTTTGGTACATAGTTAATGACAGCTACTCTGGCGAAGCTTGTTAATTCTCCTCAAAGATAAAGACACCCGCCACATGACAAGATACAAATATTTGCCCAAAAGTTGTGTGATTCTGAACAACAGTATCTATCTGTGATTACTGGAAGCTCATGCTTTGGTAAAAGTGTGTTAAGCGGATGACTTTTAAAAAAATGTCAATACTTACCATAAGTTGGGATCAAAGTAGAAGTACGATCTAACAGGGAACACTCTCACACAAGCCCGTTAATTTTTTATCTTTGGGGTTGGTTCATACTTCATTCTTAACACTTAAACCTCAGTTGATTTCATCTGTAGGTGACAGATAGATACAGTTCTTAACTTATTTTGGTAGTGGCTTCCCATTAACATTTTTTTCAGGCTAATAACACATATGTTGCTTTTTTTATGTTTTAAAAATCTGTCCAACCCTCCTGAATGACAATTCTCATATTTAACAATTATAAAAACTCATACGCTTATCTCCAAATCCTTAAATCTTTTTGTGTTTTTATTACTTTTCTGACTTTTTATGTCTGGAAATTGGCATTAACTATCTGATTTTTGATGGTGGGATTATGCATCGCTCTTAATCTTTCCCCGAAATCGGCAATCTGGCAAGTAAAACCTTAGCAATATCTTCTCCTGATACAGGATCTCACATACACCTAGGCTTAAATATCTATCAATAGGGGGAAAAGCATTTTTCCCCATTTAGTAATCATAGAAACTTAACTGAAAAAAGCTGGAATTGTCTAATTTCGTTTGAGTTCGCGGAAATATTTCTTGCTTTCTACAGTTAGGAGTATTTTTCTACTAGATTACATAAGACGAAACTTATCAAGTATTATGTCTGTTGGCAGTATTGACAATTACATTTTCGACCAAAGGATGTATATATTTAGAGTTGAGGAATCTTGGTTAAGATAGACAAACTGGTTCTAATGGTGCTCATTGTTATGTCGAAAGTTATAAAAGAATGACTACGGATAAATCCTAAAGATAGAATCAGGATTTTTTTTCCCAAGACTTAATTCGTGACTTATAACTATTTTTCTAAGTGCTTGAGTTATCTGGAGGATTTCAAAGAAAAAGACTTCTTAAGGACTAGGGATTTGGAACTGTTCTGGTAAAGAAAATATCTGTATTATTAGTTCACAAAGTATGTATATGAATGGTGTCAGCTTGTCCTCTTTGATAGTTGCCGAACCTGGTCAATCTTACCAGTCAGAAAAACTAGTGAATCGTTGGATTGAAGTACTAGTAGACTGTCCGGGAGGTTCAGGAGTTTATACATATCGCCTAAGCGATCATTTGGAAGTAAAACCAGGGGATATTTTAAGTGTCCCATTTGGTACACAAGTGTTAGGAGGAATCGCCATTCGTTTTGTAACACAAATTTCAGTAGATTTACCAATAGACAAAGTCCGTAATGTAGAAGATGTCGTCAGTGTAGGTTTTTTTGCCTCGAATTATTGGGAAGTTTTGAATCGAGTTGCATCATACTATTATACACCGCTAATTCAAGTCATACGTATCGCCTTACCACCTGGTTTGTTAGGGCGATCGCAGCGTCGCATTCGCCTCACAAAAAATGACAACAAAGAAACAAACCTCTCATCCCCTTCATCCTCCCTACCCTTCCTCTCCTCACCAGCACAGCAAATTCTCAAACTTTTACAAGCACAAGCAGATGGAGATTACAGTTTCGTCTACCTGCAACGCCAAGTCAAAGCTGCTTACCAAGGTGTACGCGAATTGCAGCGACGGGGAATGGTCGAAAGTTACTTAGAACCACCGCAACTAACTCGACCAAAGCAGCAAAAAGCAGTCACAATGATAGGTGCTACATTTGAACGTGACTTAACCATTCGCCAGCGAGAAGTTTTGGAAGTGCTGCGAAAGCGCGGAGGCGAGTTGTGGCAAAGTGAACTGTTACAAATTTGTAGTGCAAGTACCTCCATCCTTAAGACGTTAGAACAAAAGGGATATATCGTCATCCAAGAACGAGAAGTCTTGCGAACTGCTGCTGTGTTCCCTCCCCTTGGAGATGGTACACAAGGACAGACTCCCGCAATGGATGTGACCAAGATATTAACATCAGCTCAATCGGAAGCGTTAGGGGTCATTACCCATCTAGAAGGATGCGCTACAGTCTTGTTGCATGGTGTCACCGGTTCTGGGAAAACAGAAGTATATTTGCAAGCAATAAGCCCTCTACTAAAGAAAGGCAAGTCTGCCCTTGTCTTAGTACCAGAAATTGGACTCACACCTCAGTTGACTGATCGTTTCCGTGCTCGTTTCGGTAACAAAGTGAGCGTTTACCACAGCGCCCTTTCAGACGGTGAACGTTATGACACCTGGAGGCAAATGTTAACCGGAGAACCCCAAGTTGTCATCGGTACGCGCAGTGCAGTTTTTGCTCCTTTACCAAACTTGGGTTTAATCATATTAGACGAAGAACACGACAGCAGCTTTAAGCAAGATTCTCCCATCCCCACCTACCATGCCCGCACCGTTGCACAGTGGCGAGCAGAGTTAGAAAACTGTCCCCTGGTGCTGGGTTCAGCAACCCCCTCGCTGGAAACCTGGGTGAGTGTGGGGGAAGCTGAGTCCTATGCCCAAAGGGCACGCTACGCGAACGGACACGCTGCGCGAACGGGAGCAGGGGAGCAGGGGGAGAAATAACTTCCTCACTCCCTCCCACTCACTACCTCTCTCTTCCCGAACGCGTGTACTCCCGTCCTCTGCCTCCGGTGGAAGTTGTGGATATGCGCCTAGAATTGCAACAGGGAAATCGTTCTATATTTAGTCGTTCCTTGCAATCCGCTTTGGAGCAATTGCAAGAACGTCGTCAGCAAGGAATTTTATTTATTCATCGTCGGGGACATAGCACTTTTGTTTCTTGTCGCAGTTGTGGATATGTCTTGGAATGTCCAAACTGCGATGTGTCGCTGTCGTATCACCATACAGAAGAGAACGCGCAGCAAACACTGCGGTGTCATTACTGTAATTTTGCGCGATCGCATCCCCGAAATTGTCCAGAATGCAGTTCTCCCTACCTAAAATTTTTCGGCAGTGGTACCCAACGAGTCGCGCAGGAGTTAGCAAAACAGTTTCCCCAATTGCGCTTCATTCGTTTTGATAGCGATACCACCCGTACAAAAGGAGCACACCGTACTCTTCTGACACAGTTTGTTAACGGTGAAGCAGATTTGTTAGTCGGTACGCAAATGCTCACCAAAGGATTAGATTTGCCTCAAGTCACACTCGTGGGTGTTGTTGCTGCAGATGGACTGCTGCATCTATCAGATTATCGCTCCAGCGAACGAGCATTGCAAACCTTGACACAGGTTGCAGGACGTGCTGGTAGAGGAGATGAGCCAGGACGAGTGATTGTCCAAACTTACACTCCAGAACATCCTGTGATTGAAGCAGTACAAAATCACGATTATCAGTCTTTTATAGATGCCGAATTGGAACAACGGCAAGCACTCAATTATCCTCCCTATGGGAGATTGATTTTATTGCGCTTAAGCAGTCCTGATCAAATTCAGGTAGAGAACACAGCTGGGATCATAGCAGCAGCTTTGGCGACTCATGAAGGGTTAGACATTTTAGGACCAGCACCCGCTTCTATTTTACGGGTTGCCAATCGTTACCGCTGGCAAATATTGCTAAAATTTGCCCCCAGTGCCTTACCACAGTTGCCAGATTGGGAGGAAGTGCGTCAACTTTGTCCTAAAACTGTCAGTTTAACAATTGATGTTGACCCGTTAAATATGATTTAAGCAAGCCCTGGCTCTAAAGGAATCTTAAAAGCCCCCTTTTTAAGGGGAGGGGGTTGGGGGATCTCTTCTGCGTAAGCCCTAACATAGCAATCCCGTTTAATCTGTGAAATTCTATTTATTCAGATGAAGTGGGGAATCTTGATTGATTACCATATATTAAGAAAAAATAATAAAAACTAAATTAAAAGAACGTCAATTAATTTGATGCAGATCAAGTTGTCAAAACTGCCAAAAAAGAAGGATGATTTGGATTACGTCTGGAAAAATAAAAACCGTCAAAAAACGACTCCACGCTTGAAACAGTTATCAGTTATCAGTTATCAGTTACCAGTTATCAAGTACCACTCGTATCAGTTATCAGGTAGGAAACGGACTCGTCCACCCCTTGTTCACTGTTCACTGTTCACTGTCTCCCCACTGGGAAGCAAATTTTGACGGCAAAACAGAAAAACTAAGAGAGCACCTAGAGTTTTATGAATATCAGCAGTGCAAATACCGCAGTGCAAGTACTGGGTGAGAAATTACCTTTTCCACTCAAGCGCTTGGCTTCTTTGGCTTATAACTATTGGTGGAGTTGGACGAGCGATCGCATCGCGCTGTTCCAAACCATCGATCCTCAAGTATGGGAACGCTGCGGGCATAATCCTGTGGAAATGTTACAGTCAGCGACATACGAACGTCTTACCCAGCTTGCTGAAGACCCGTATTATCTCAAGCAAATAGGGTCACTCGTGCGCGAGTTTGACGAATATATGAGCACAAAAGACACTTGGGTGAGTCGGGTTGCACCACAAATTACCCAAGAACATCCCATTGCTTACTTTTGTGCTGAATTTGGCATACATGAATCTTTGCCTGTCTACTCTGGTGGTTTAGGCATTCTTGCAGGTGACCACCTAAAATCAGCATCAGATTTGGGAGTCCCAATGGTTGGTGTCGGCTTGTTGTATCGCCAAGGTTACTTCCGACAACGGTTGAATCGTGGCGGTTGGCAAGAAGATTACTACGTTGACAACCCCTTCTCCCAAATGCCTATGGAGTTAATGAGAAATTGGCACGGGGAACCAATCACGATACAGTTGCAAGTTCGCCAACGAATGGTGAGAGTGCAAATTTGGCGAGTGCAAGTGGGGCGAGTGAGTCTTTACTTATTGGATAGCGATCGCCAGGATAATGATCCCATAGACCGCTGGCTAACTGGACACCTTTACGGCGGTAACCAGGAAACTCGCATAGCCCAAGAAGTTGTCTTGGGAATTGGTGGTGTCAAAGCGTTAACAGCTTTGGGGATACAACCTTCTGTCCATCACCTCAACGAAGGTCATGCTGCATTCTCCACTTTAGAAGTTGCACGCCAAGAAATTGAGCGCACTGGCAAATCCTTCTACGACATCGAAGCCGATGTGCGAAATCGTTGTGTGTTCACCACCCACACACCCGTTCCCGCAGGTCATGATGTCTTCTCACCTGACTTGATAGACTCCTTCTTTGCCCATTACTGGACTCAGCTACGCCTATCCCGCCAGCAATTCTTGGCATTAGGCGCACGCCGACTGGGCGACCCTTGGGAACCCTTTGGCA
Source organism: Brasilonema octagenarum UFV-OR1 (assembly GCF_963888615.1). NCBI lineage: Bacteria > Bacillati > Cyanobacteriota > Cyanophyceae > Nostocales > Scytonemataceae > Brasilonema > Brasilonema octagenarum. The sequence goes on from NZ_CAWPKW010000350.1 coordinate 6,831, forward strand.
TGACAGTTTTGGCACTACGGATGTGTCGTGCAGCCAATGGCGTCAGCGAATTGCACGGTCATGTTTCTCGTAAAATGTGGACAATTTTGTATCCACAACGTTCTGAAGACAAAGTCCCCATCGGTTACATTACTAATGGCGTCCATGCGCCCACTTGGACTGCTCCCTTAATGGCAGAGCTGTACGCTCAATACTTAGGCGAAGACTGGAAAACTCGTGTCATTGACCCGAAGACGTGGGAGAAAGTTGATAATATTCCAAATGAGGAACTCTGGTGGCGACACTTAGTCTTAAAAGAAAGACTGATTGCCTACACTCGATATAAAGTGAAAAAAGCACGGGAACAACGCGGTGAACAATACCAAATAATTCAAGCGGCAGAAACACTGCTTGATCCCAAAGTGCTGACTATCGGATTTGCCAGACGCTTTAGCCCATATAAGCGCGGTCATCTGCTTTTGCGTGACGCCGAACGGGCAATGAGAATTTTTGGCAATGCACAACGTCCTGTACAAATTATTTTTGCAGGTAAAGCTCACCCAGCTGATGAAGAAGGCAAACGGATTATCCAACGCTTAATGGAATGGTGTCAGCATTCCGCAATTCAGCATCGAGTTGCTTTTATTGAAGACTATGACATTTACGTTGGTCAAAAACTTGTCCAAGGTGTTGATGTTTGGTTAAACAACCCCCGTCGCCCCTTAGAAGCTTCTGGTACGAGTGGGCAAAAAGTCTGCTTTAATGGTGGAATTAATTGCAGCGTCCTCGATGGTTGGTGGTGCGAAGGATACAAAGCAGATGCAAATGGTCAAGGGATAAATGGGTGGGCAATTGGTGAGGATGCTCACACCAGTGATCAAGATTTACAAGATAGCATAGATGCACAATCCCTTTATAAGCTTTTGGAAGAGCAAATAGTCCCCTTGTACTACGACCAAGATGCTAACGGCACTCCTCACGGCTGGGTGCAAATGATGAAGGCATCAATCAAGACGAATGCACCATTGTTCAACACGGATAGGATGATTGCCGATTACGTTTCGCAGGTATACGTCCCAGAAATTGCCACTCGTGTTGGACCGATTTTAGCAAAGGTTCTAGTGTAAGGAATTTTAAGTTTCTTGGTTCAGCTTGTAGGCAGGTTTAAAACCTGCCTTTTTTTTTATTTTATTAATAGTAGAAACAAATTTTCCTATCTTGCTCATAATTGACGTTTTTCTTTAGATTTCCGACTTTTCAAAAAAGTCAGGAATCTTGTTATTCATGAATTGATTTAGTAGGATTGCTATATTTGGATAATAGATTTACTTGTCCTTCAAACAGTGAAAACTGGTAACTGATAACTGATAAATGACAGGCTAAGCCTGGTCTTGGTTCAATAATTCTTTAGTATCAGGAAAGCATCAAAAATGCCCGAACAGAAACTGCCTGACGGTCCTCAAACTCACCCTTTGGTACAGACGCTTCAATGGCTGACTAACCCCTTAGAATACATGGAAGCTTGTGCTCAACGCTATGGTGATCTCTTCACTCTCAGGATTGGTCCAGTTTTTAAGCCACAAGTATTTATAAGTAACCCCCAAGCGATTCAACAAATTTTTACCACTGATCCAAAATTATTGGACTCTGGTGAACCAGCAGGTATTCAATCATCTTTATTGGGGCGACAATCAATGCTGGCGCTAGAAGGTAAGCCTCATCAGCGACAACGAAAGCTGTTGACACCTCCTTTTCATGGGGAAAGGATGCTAGCTTATGGTAAGCTAATCCCCGATATTACCAAGCAAGTGACGAGTCAATGGCAGATTGGCGAACCCTTTTCTGTCCTACCTTCTATGCAAGCAATCTCCTTCCAAGTTATTTTGAAAGCTGTCTTTGGTCTAGAGGAAGGGGCACGTTACGAAAAGCTCAAAGAACTCCTGATTGCAATCCTGAATCCAAAGAGACCTTTGTTGAGAGCTGTCATGCTTCTTTTCCCATTACTCCAACGGGCTTTAGGTCCGTGGAGTCCTTGGAAAAACTTTATGCGCCAAAGACAGCAAATAGATGAACTCATCTACGCCGAGATTCGGGAACGCAAACAGCAACCAGACAATTCATCTCGGAGTGATATTCTGTCTTTGATGATATCGGCTCGCGATGAGCAAGGGCAGCCGATGACGGATGTAGAGTTACGCGATGAGTTGATGACGCTCTTGGTAGCGGGTCACGAAACTACTGCAAGTGCGTTATCTTGGGCATTATATTGGATGCACCATGTGAGCGAAGTGCGTGAGAAATTACTGCAAGAACTGGATAGTTTGGGTGAAAACCCAGATCCGAACGCTATTTTTCGTTTGCCCTATTTAAATGCTGTCTGTTATGAAACACTGCGCCTTTACCCAGTGGCGATGTTGGCATTAAAGCGATTGGTGAAATCACCCCTAGAAATCGGGGGCTATGAGTTTGAGCCTGGTACTCTGCTGATTCCATCTATTTATCTAACCCATCATCGCGAAGATT
>NZ_CAWPKW010000350.1:9432-28039 GCF_963888615.1 Brasilonema octagenarum UFV-OR1
GAGCCTGGTACTCTGCTGATTCCATCTATTTATCTAACCCATCATCGCGAAGATTTATATCCCAATCCAAAGCAGTTTAAACCTGAGCGTTTTCTGGAACATCAATTTGCTCCTTCTGAGTATTTACCCTTCGGTGGCGGTAACCGTCGCTGTATTGGTATGGCATTTGCCTTATTTGAGATGAAACTGGTTTTGGCGACAGTTTTGTCGCGCGTTCAGATGGAACTCGCTGATAGCAAACCAGTGCAGCCAGTACGTAAGGGACTTCTGTCAGGACCAGAAGGGGGTGTGCGGATGGTGGTAACGGGGAGGCGCTCTCAAAATGAGCGTATTTTGGAGACTACTTCTAGTTCAGTTTGAAGATTGATAGTTTGGGCTGGGATGGCTCAAGCACAGACAAGCGCATCCATAGAATCAGTGAAAATTTGATATTTTAAGGAGACGGCAAATAGCGATGAAATTTTCTAATTTAGTAGACTTGCTGCACTATCGCTCGCAAAATCAGCCTGACCAAAAAACTTATACTTTTCTCCAAGATGGTGAAACAATAAGCAGCAGTCTGACTTATCAGGAATTAGAACTACAAGCACGGGCGATCGCCGCCTATCTTCAGTCCATAAATGCTACAGGCGAACGAGTGTTGTTACTGTACCCACCTGGTCTGGAATTCATTGCCGGTTTCTTTGGGTGTTTGTATGCTGGGGCGATCGCTATTCCCGCGTATCCACCCCGCCCCAATCAGTCACTTTCCAGACTCGAAGCGATCGCCACAGATGCGGAAGTAAAAGTAGCTTTCACAACTTCTTCTCTATTAGTATATTTAGAAAGCCGCTTTGACGAAAATCCAGAATTGGCAAGAAGGATGCATTTGTTAGCTACTGATAATATTGCCAGTGACCTGGGAGCAGACTGGCAAAAACCGACACTCAGCAGCGATACCCTGGCTTTTCTCCAATACACTTCTGGATCTACGGGGACACCGAAGGGGGTGATGATCGCTCATAGCAATTTGATGCACAATTTGGCTATGAGCCATAAGTCAGGAGAGTTGACCTCCAATAGCCGGACGGTGACTTGGTTGCCATTCGGTCACAATACAGGGTTAATCGTTGGAGTTATACAGCCTGTTTACAGTGATTTCCCAGTTACGATCATGTCGCCACTGGACTTCCTACAAAAGCCTTTGCGCTGGCTAATGGCGATTTCCCGTTACAAAGCGACTCAAAGCCTTGCCCCCAATTTTGCTTATGACATGGCTTGTTTCCAGACAACTGCCGAACAACGGGCAATGCTTGACTTGAGCAGTTGGGAATTGGCTGTTAGCGGTGCTGAACCAGTTCGTGCAGAAACTATTGAGCGGTTTGTCGCCACCTTTACTCAGTGTGGCTTTCGCCGAGAGGCATTTAATCCCGGCTACGGTATGGCTGAGAGCGTTGTCGGTATTTCTTTGGGTTTAAAAAAACAGCCAGCTGTGATCCAAAACATTGAGAAGGCAGCATTTGAGCAAAACCGAGTTGTCGTAGCGGTTGGTGAAAGCGAAAGTACCCAAAAAATCGTGGGTTGTGGTCGCACTTGGTTGGACCAGAAAATCCTGATCGTTAACCCTGAATCCTTAATCCAATGTCCACCCGAAGAAGTGGGAGAGATTTGGGTGTCAAGTCCGAGTGTTGCTCAAGGTTACTGGAATCGACCTGACGCAACCAAGGAAACCTTTCACGGTTACTTAGCAGATACCAATGAAGGACCATTTTTGCGTACTGGCGATTTGGGATTTTTGCTTGATAAAGAGTTGTTTGTTACGGGTCGTCTTAAAGACCTAATCATTATTCGGGGTCGTAACCATTATCCTCAAGATATTGAGTTTACCGTAGAAAAAAGCCATCCCGCACTCCAACCTAGCTGTAGTGCAGCATTTTCAGTGGAAGTGGAGAGTGAGGAGCGATTAGTTATTGCTTGTGAAGTTAAACAGACTTATCTAGAAAAGCTGAATGTGGATCAGGTAGTTGCAGCCATCCGTCAAGCGGTGTCGCAGCAGCATGATTTACAAGTTTATGCTGTCCTGCTGCTAAATACAGGGAGTATTCCAAAGACTGGCAGTAATAAGATTCAGCGCCATGCTTGTCGGGTGGGGTTTTTGGATGGTAGCTTGGATGTGGTGGCTAGCAGCATCCACAAAGAATTTAATGTTATCGAAAGACAAGTCTTCCCAGAGCGAAAAGCGCTGTTGGACACTTCACCAGAAAAGCGTCAGGGGTTGCTGAAATCTCATCTTCAGAATCTGATCTCGAAGATTCTGACAGTAGATCCATCCCAGTTAGACTGGCAGCAGCCTTTAACCAGTATGGGACTCGACTCACTCATGGTGATTGAACTGACAAATCTTCTCGAAGAGAGCCTAGGATGCTCCCTTGGTTCAACGGTGATATTTGACTATCCAACTGTGGAAGCGCTTGTTGATTATCTGGTAAAAAAAGTGCTTTCCTCAGAGCCTTCCGAAAGCTCTCAGGCAGAATTACCTCAAGATGATAAGCCAGAAGCTTTGTCTTATTCTGCTTTAGTGGCGATTCAGTCGGGCGGTTCAAAACCTCCTTTCTTCTGCGTGCCTGGGAGTGTAGGAACTACATTCTATTTGCATACTTTAGCACTTCACCTCGGTCAAGACCAACCTTTTTACGGTCTGCAAGCACTTGGACTTGATGATGAAGCACAGCCTTACACAAAAATTGAGGAAATAGCTGCTCACTACATCGAAGCATTACAAAGCATTCAGCCGCAGGGACCATACTTTCTCGGAGGTCATTCCTTCGGTGGTAAGGTGGCGTTCGAGATATCTCAGCAGTTGCTTTCATCTGGGCATCAGGTAGCTTTACTTGCAGTTTTAGACATCCCAGCACCACTTCCCAATCAGCCGATACGTGTTGATTGGGATGATATTCAATGCATGGTTGAGCTTGCCAGTTTATTTGGACGCCTGCTAGGAAAAAAACTGGAGGTATCGTACAATGACCTCGCTCTCCTTGCTCCAGACGAGCAAGTGAATTATGTAGTGGAGCAGTTGAAAATAGTTAATGTGCTGCCTTCTGAGGCAGGGACAAAACAAGTGCGTGGCTTAGTGAAAGTTCTCAAGGCTAACCTTCAAGCTATGGCTAATTATATGCCACAGGAGGTCTATCCGACTCGAATTGCTTTCTTCCGAGCCAACGAGGTTCATCCTTGGGATGCTGCTACTTGGCTTTCTGATGAGGTTCTTAGAGATTCGACTTTCGGCTGGAGCCAGCTTTCTATCGAAGCAGTGGACATCCATTTCGTTCCGGGCGACCATGTAACGATGATGGTTGAACCCCACGTCCAGATTCTAGCCGAACGGCTAAGAGTCAGTCTCGAAAGGGCACAGGCTCATGTGCTTGCAAATGAAGTTCCTGCTTCCTAGTAATCCGACAATAAAAGTTTTAGGGACTGGATGAGGATATTCGTATATATCCAGCCCCACATTCTTATATTCTGCCCAACCTACTTAAGTGTTAAAAACTTATCCAAAGCTGTTATCATACTAGGAGACGCTCGGCGAATATTTGCCACCCACGGCGATCGCCTCTTGCCATTTTCTCAAACCAGCAGAGGGTGTGCGGATGGTAGTGGGGATGCGTCCTCAAAATCAGCGCATACTCCACACTAGCTCTAGTTGAGTGCTAAATTGAACTGCCAACAGGCTGACTAGGTTGCTCTTGACGCACGCGCCTGCCCGTTATCATCATCTTGAACCCAGCCGCAGGGGCGAGAAAGAAACCTCGGCGCTGTGGTTTCACTGGTTGGCTATCAGTCAGCGCTAATTGATAATTTGATACGATTGTCGCCACTACCAGTTTCATTTCAAACATAGCCAATGCCGCACCAACACAGCGACGATTGCTTCCACCAAAAACAAAAAACTCAAATGGAGAGTATTGCCGCTTTAAAAATCGTTCCGGTTTAAACTGTTTTGGTTCTGGATAAAGATCCTCTCGTTGGTGAGTCAGATAAATACAAGGAAGCAGTATGGTATCAGTATCAAAGTGATAGTCTCCCAGCTTTAAAGGAGCTTTCAAAATCCGGGGCCAAGTCAAGAATAATGGCGGATAAATACGCAGTGTTTCTTGACACACAGCAGTCAGATATGGCAGACGAACAATGTCTGTGGGGTCTGGATCTGCACCAAGGCTATTGAGTTCTTGCAGTAGCTTGTCCCGTACCTGGGGCTGATAGTGAATCCAGTATAAAGCCCAGCATAAAGAACTGGCTGTTGTTTCGTGACCAGCTAACAGCAGAGTTATGAGTTCATCGTGCAACTCTTCATCTGTCATCTGCTGATCCTGCTCATCGCGAGCTGAAATCATTAAGGAGAGGATGTCACTGCGTTCAAGGTCGTTTTGTCTACGCCTGTCTTGAATTTCGGCGTAGAGTAGCCGATCAATTTGCTGCTGGCGACGCCGAAAGCTTCCCCACGGACTCCAAGCCCCTAAATCCTTTTGCAAGAACTTAAAGAACAGCATAGACGCCCGCAAAGGAGAGACTGTCATATCCATCATTTCTGCTAGCAGTTGTCTGAGTTCCTCATAACGCGGTCCTTCATTGAGACCAAAAACAGCTTGCAAGATGACGCGCAAACTAATTTCTTGCATGGATTTCCGGACAGAAAAGGGCTTGCCTATTGTCCACTGACTGCTGACTTGTTTGGCGAGGGTGCAAATCAAATCGCCATATGCTTGCATCCGTTCACCATGAAAAGGGGGGGTTAAAAGGCGTCGCCGACGCTGGTGGCTAGATCCATCAAACAAAAGTATAGAGTGTTCTCCTACGACGACTTTTCCCAGCCCATTCCCTCGACCAGAGTCAAACAGTTTAGGATCAGCGGTGAAAATTTCTTGAATTGCTTGCGGATTACTGATGAACACCGCTTTGGGGTAAAGATTTCCCCAACGGGCGGTGAAGAAATCTCCGTAGCGTTGGAAAGACGTTTCCATATAACCTAAAGGGTCAGCAATCCACTGTAATAGCTGCAACCAAGGCGGAGTTTTTGGTCCATCAGGTAATTTGATCATAAATGCCCCTACTTCAATGTCAAAAACTTATCGCTGTTACCATACTAGAAGGCGATCGCCGAAAATTTGCCACCCAATCGATATCAATTTCTCTTAAGATACAAAGGTACATTTCGGTAAAGCTGAAATTGTTTATTCCAGTGATGCTTGCTCAAGTTTATGCAGTGCTTGCTATGAAATGCCACCATTCGCTTTAATGAAATCGGCTGCTTTTTCGCCAATCATAATGATGGGCGCGTTTGTGTTGCCCCTGACCAGAGTTGGCATGATCGATGCATCCGCAACCCGCAATCCCTTAACCCCATGTACTCGCAGTTCGGAGTCTACCACTGCCATTGGGTCAGTGCCCATTTTGCAAGTGCCAGTCTGATGATGTCCCGTACTGCAAGTTTCCCGGATGTAGGCTTCCAGTGCTGCATCGTTCTGAACACCAGCACCCGGAGCAACTTCCTTACCGCCAAACTCATCAAAAGCACGGGACTGAAACAATTGCCGCATTAATCGAATCCCAGCAACGAGCTTTCGCACATCAGCTTCACTTTGCAGATAGTTCATCCGTATGACTGGAGGGTCTTTGGGGTCAGATGAGCGCAAACTGACACTGCCAATGTTTTGGAAATGAGTCAAAGAGACTACACCCGTGAATCCCCAATCAGGACGGTCATAGCCAGGCGGTACAAATATATCCGAAGAAGAACTGGACATCGGGTGGAGCCTCCAGGTTGCCCTCGCTATGGAAGAACAGTCCGGCTTCAGACACATTGCTGGTGATGGCAGGGTGTATTTCTTGAGTCGTCTGTTGGGCTACCGGAACGATAAGGTGGTCTTGCAGGTTTTGACCGACCCCTGGCAAATCAGCCACGACAGAAATTCCCAGCCCTTGCAGGTATTCTGCATCGCCAATGCCGGAAAGCAGCAGCAGCTTGGGTGAATCGAACGCGCCCGCACTTAAAATGACTTCCTGGTTAACCCTGACCTGATGCAGCATTCCCTCGTGCAGATATTCCACTCCAACAGCGCTGGTTCCCTCAAACAACAAGCGAGTCACCAACGCGCCTGTCGTTATCGTCAAATTAGGACGCTGGCGAATCGGCACCAGGAAGGCAGCGGCGGTACTGTGCCGTTTACCATCTTTGATTGTTGACTGATAGAGTCCGGCCCCTGACTGCCGCACACCGTTGAAATCAGGATTGTGGTCATACCCCAGTTCTACACAGGCATCGACAAAGCGTTGGGATACTATACCAGGGGAAATCAGATCAGTGACGCTCAACTCACCATCAACCCCGTGGTAAGCATCGGCACCGCGTGAGTTGTGTTCCGATTTCTTAAAATAGGGTAAAACGTGCTGGTACGACCAGCCGGGATTTCCTAATGCCTGCCATTGGTCATAATCGTGAGGATTGCCCCGGATATAAATCATGAGATTAATTGAACTGCTGCCGCCCAAAACTTTGCCACGGGGACAAAACACTTTGCGATTATTCAAGTACGGCTCTGGTTCAGTCAAATAGCCCCAGTCCACCTCGGAGCCTTGTAGACTGCCGACTTCTGCCGGAATATGAATCTCCGGTTTTGTATCCGGGTTGCCTGCTTCAAGGAGTAACACGGTTGTGTCGCTGTTTTGTGACATTCGGTTGGCGACAACGCAGCCTGCCGACCCTGCACCAATCACAATGTAGTCATACTCAGAATGAACTTTATCCTGGAAACTTGTGCCGGACTTCATATTCTTGGCAATTTTATTGACAATTGATTGTCCTGGCGTTAAGCGTAGCTCTGCCGTAGGCAATCGCTTTCATGAATGATATCATCCACAACAACGCCTGCTTTTTCATACAAATTTGTTACTACTGGGCTGTATAGCCACCATCAATGACTAATTCCGCTCCTGTCATATACTTTGACTCATCAGAAGCCAGGTAAAGTATTCCATAAGCAATATCATCTGGTTTGCCTAGACGTCCTGCGGGGATTCGCTTTTCGTAGTCTTTCAAAACTTCTGTGGGGTTTTCTGTTTTTTTTAAAGGTTCTTCTACTATCGCTGTCCAAATTAAGCCGGGATGAATAGAATTAAAGCGAATATTATTTTTTGCATATTGTATTGCATTCGCTTTAGTCATCAAACGTACTGCACCTTTAGCTGCATGATAGGGTGGATAACCACGTGAACCAACCAGCCCGGCAATTGAGGACAGATTGATAATGCTACCACCACCAGTGTTTAGCATATAAGCGATCGCGTGTTTAGTACAAAGAAAAACCCCATTTGTATTAATTGCCATCACTGTGTTCCATTCTTCTTCAGAAATCTCATGAGTGGGTTTATTGATACCAGCGATTCCTGCATTATTGACTAAAATATCGATTTTTCCCCACTTGCGGTAAACTTCAGCAAATACTTGCTGAACTTGAGTTTCCTGGGAAACGTCTAAATGCCAGTAATCAGCTTCTGAGCCATGACTATGAATTTCTTGTACTAATGTTTTACCTTCATCCGCAAGAATATCTGTGACAGCAACCTTGGCTCCTTCTTTTGCTAAAAGTAGAGCTGTTGCTCCACCAATACCTCGTGCTGCGCCTGTAACAATTGCAACTTTATCTTGGACTCGATTCATAATACCTAAGTATTGCTACTGTGAAATAGTCGTTGCACTGAAATTCCTGCCATCTTTAATGAACGCACGCTTATTTGTGACGCTTAAAGTCAAAACCCCTTATCTATTTATTAAGTGCAAATAAAATCAACTTATGCACTTAATTCTATAGCGGACAAATGTAAATAAATCGTAATTTTTTGACAGAAGGCTTGCAAAATTAACCTACTTTTGCTTTAAACGCCCTCTGCCAAACATATATCTTACTTGAGTGTCAAAAATTTATCCAAAGCCGTCACCATACTAGGAGGCCATCGCCGAACATTCGTCACCCAGTCGATATCCTTGTAACGCGCATCCAGTCCAACTGCTGACACCCAGTTACTCTCCGCTTCACCTTGTTTTCCCTTTTGCCAGTAGGCTGCAGTAATAGCAGCACGTACATCTGCAAAGTTAGGATATTTACGGAGAATGTTCCGCATTTCCCGAATTGCTTCGTCTACTTTACCAGTTTCATAAAGGGCAAGAACATAGTTCGCACGGGCAAAGGCAAAATTCGGGGCAATTTCGTTGGATTTTTTGTAGTCGGCGATCGCCTCTTGCCACTTCCTCAAACCAGCATAGGCATTTCCTCGATTGTTATATGCCATTGCATCTTTGGGGTCAAGTTCTAGAACGTGATTATAATCTGCGATCGCCTCATCCCATTTTCCCAGACCTTCCAACGCCGTACCACGATTCAAGTAGGGGTCAGTTACATTCGGAGCTAATTCTACCGCCTTATTATAATCTGCGAGTGCTTCTTGCAACTTATTTTGACTAACCCTAGAATTTCCTCGATTACTCCAAACCGCTGGATTATCGGGAAATTGCTCAAGAATTTGCGTCCAGTACCGTTCCGCCGTGCCAAAATCACCTTTATTAGTAGCGGCAATTGCCTTATTCGCTAACTCATCGCCTTGCTGTAACTGTTCTGCAGTGAAATTGGGGGATTTTGTTTCTGCTATGGCAACCTCACCCCACCCAAACACCAGCAACAGACTTAGAAAAATAATAATTAGTCTCATCATCTGCGTTTCTCTGCGTCCATCTGCGGTTCCAAATTCAAAACTCATTATCACTGGAAGTGTTGATCAAATTTACGGCAATAATGACAACTGTTCATTTGGAGGTTTAAAACCTAAATGCTTGTAAGCTGTGGGTGTCGCCACTCTACCACGGGTCGTCCGGCTTAAATAGCCAATCTGCATCAGATATGGTTCATACACTTCCTCAATAGTTTGTGTATCCTCACCCGTTGCTGCAGCGATGGTTTCCAATCCCACCGGACCACCATTAAACTGTTCAATAATCACACTCAACATCCGACGGTCTGTCCAATCTAAACCGCAAGGATCAACTTGAAATAGTTGCAATGCTTCCGCTGCAACCTGTTCATTAACCTCATTGAATGATTTTACTTGCGCATAATCACGGACTCGTTTTAGTAATCTATTAGCAATACGTGGTGTTCCCCGCGAACGACGGGCAACTTCTGCGGCACCATCGTCAGTGATATTCGTTTGGAGTAATTGAGCGCTGCGTAAGACAATTTTACTCAGTTCATCAACTTCATAAAATCTCAGTTTTTGAATTAAGCCAAAGCGATCGCGCAACGGTGAACTCAACGCCCCGGCACGAGTTGTTGCCCCAACCAAGGTAAATTTGGATAGTGGTAAGCTGCGAGTCTTAGTGCTAGAACCCTTACCAATCGTAATATCTAAGCGATAATCCTCCATTGCTGGGTATAAAATTTCTTCGCTCATCCGCGACAGACGATGAATTTCATCAATAAACAAAACATCTCCTGGCTTGAGATTCACCAATAGCCCAACAATATCTCTGGGACGTTCTAAAGCTGGCGCACTCGTAATTTTGCAATTTACTCCCATCTCAGACGCCAGTATCATAGCCATTGTGGTTTTCCCCAATCCTGGAGGACCATACAACAGTAGATGATCTAGCACCTCACCCCGAGACTTGGCTGCTTTAATCGCAATATCTAGCACATCTTTTAAATCTTTCTGCCCGATATAGTCAGCAAATCGTTGTGGGCGTATACTTTCTTCTTGCTTACCTTCATCAACAGCTGCTTCAGGTTGCAAAAGATTCTCTTTAGGAGGCGCTTTCGCCACCTCACGACGCTGCTTTGGTTCTTTATTGGGTTCTTGGGGCTGTTTTTTTGAGGAGATAATCGCCATAATGACTGCTATTGATTTTGGATATACGACTTTTGCAGTGTTGAGCGTAAAACGGTAGGGTGAATAAGAATTCAAAATTCAAAATATGTCCTGCGGACACGCTACGCGAACAAAATTCAAAATGAAAGAGTCTTTCATTTTTCCATTTAAATTCCGACTCAAACTGAGGAGGCGGTGCCGTGGGCGGGTTTCCCGACTTGTAAGCGCAAAGCGCACGCCGGAGGCGAACGCGCAGCGTATCCGCAGGAGTTGGCATCTGGCGTACTACGTATAGACGAAGCGGTCAGCGAACCCTTTAATTTACGATAAGTATTCAGTGTTCACAATCCAAGTTCACAATACACAGATTCACGAGCTACACTTTACATTTTCCCTCATACTGTTATTTCCCTGAACCCCTGTTCACGTGCGAAAATGTTGTTTCTGTAATACTCTGGCAAATTTAAAATTTCAGTTTTAGATAATTATCACAGGAGTGTAAAACTACTCATGCTAGCTAAAAGAATCTTACCGTGTCTGGATGTGAAGGCAGGACGAGTTGTTAAAGGAGTTAACTTTGTTAACTTGAGGGATGCAGGCGATCCAGTAGAACTGGCAAAGGTTTACAACGATGCCGGGGCAGATGAGTTAGTGTTTCTAGATATTACAGCCACTCATGAAGACCGCGACACTATTATCGACGTGGTGTACCGAACTGCAGAACAGGTCTTTATTCCCCTCACTGTCGGTGGTGGGATCCAATCCTTAGAAAATGTTAAAAATCTTTTACGAGCTGGAGCAGACAAGGTTAGTATTAATTCTACGGCGGTACGCGACCCAGATTTTATTAATCGAGCGAGTGACCGTTTTGGAAATCAATGTATAGTCGTTGCAATTGATGCCAGACGACGACTAGACCCCAATCACCCTGGTTGGGATGTTTTTGTGCGAGGTGGTAGAGAAAATACTGGTATTGATGCCCTGTTTTGGGCGCAAGAAGTCGAAAAACGCGGTGCTGGAGAACTGCTAGTAACAAGTATGGATGCCGATGGAACTCAAGCTGGTTATGACATAGAGTTGACTCGGGCGATCGCTCAATCTGTACAAATTCCAGTCGTTGCATCTGGCGGTGCAGGCAATTGTGAACATATCTATACCGCACTCACAGAAGCTCAAGCAGAAGCAGCATTACTTGCCTCACTTTTACATTACGGACAGTTAAGCGTAGCTGAAGTCAAGACTTATCTGCGCGATCGCCAAGTTCCCGTCAGAATGTAAGCCTAAGTTGCAACTCTTTGTCAATCTAACCCAAAGAGTAGTTAAAGACATTTTTTGAAAACAGTGTTAATATAAGTTAACAATAATTAATAATTTTAAGACATATGTTGATACCAATTTTAGTTTTTGATGTGGCGCTGGTAGCCTGGTCGCTGCATTTGATGGAAAAAGCATATGAAAGCAAAGAATTTTCTTTAATGTTAGCTGGTACACTTGTTGCCCTAGCAGCAGCGGCTATGTTAGTGGTTTACTTCCTGATGGGGCATTGTATAACCTACTTGCTGCAACTCTCTTAAGTTAGTCATTGCCATCGGCTAATGGCTCATGGCACTCATTAACAATTGACGAGCAGCGATATTGACAAACAGGATATTGTTAAAGTAGAATAGCAAATGCGTTCTCGTAAATTAAATCCCTAACTAAAAAGGTCTTTAATTTTGAACTTTGTTCGCGTAGCGTGTCCGCAGGACATATTTTGAATTTTGAATTGTTATTTGCGGGGTTATAGCTCAGTTGGTAGAGCACCTCAATGGCATTGAGGGGGTCAGCGGTTCGAATCCGCTTAGCTCCATTTGAATATTAAAGAATTCTTGTCATTTTTAAAGGATTAATGTCTTGACATTTTCCCCACTCTGCCTGATGGCTGAGGGTGACGTCCATAGTATAAGAAATACGGTGTGGGACAAAATAGATATAGGTTTGTAACTCACTCAGCGAATAAAAACGAGAGATACTCCTATGACAGCACTTACATTAAACCTCAACTCTATAATTAAACTGACTAAAGAGCAGTTTTATCAACTGTGTGAAGAAAACTCTGATTTAAAATTAGAACGAAATGCTCAGGGAGAATTAATTATAATGCCACCGACGGGAGGAGAAACAGGGAGAAGCAATGTTAATTTAATTCTTCAAGTAGGATTATGGAATGAAAAAAACCACGGGGGCGAAGTTTTTGATTCATCAACTGGATTTACTTTACCAAATGGTGCTGACCGTTCTCCTGATGTTTCTTGGGTAGAAAAATCTCGTTGGGATGCTTTGACTAAAGAGCAAAAAGAAAAATTTATTCCTCTATGTCCTGATTTTGTCATTGAGATACTTTCACCTAACGACAGCTTGAAAAAAACTCAGAGTAAGATGCAAGAATATATGGAAAACGGGTGTCGTTTGGGTTGGTTGATAAACAGAAAAAAACAGGAAGTAGAAATTTCTCGTCCCAAACAAGATGTGGAAGTTTTAAAATTACCTCAAACTCTTTCAGGGGAGGATGTTTTACCTGGTTTTATACTCAATCTACAAAAAATTTGGGGATAATATCATTGCCAGAAACGAAGCGAAAACACTAATTGCTGATGTCAATTGGTGGTTTCAATGGTTATGGTTGTATGCTTTTGTACATCCCAAAACCGGGGAAACTTATTGAAAGATGAGAAATTATGGAAGCGAACAGACTATGATTACTAAAGAAGAAATTACCATCAAAGTGCCGTCTGAGGTAGCAGAGGCATACCGCAATGCCTCTGAAGAAGAGCGTGAACAATTGCAACTCAAGATTGCGGCAATTATGCAGTCTCAATTTACTAGTGATAGACAAGAGGCAATCGCCCGTCTGAGAAACACGATGGATAAAGCTAGCCTTGAAGCACAAGAGCGAGGATTAACGCCTGAAATTTTAGAATCGATTTTGAATGATGACGAATAAACAACGGTTTGTTTTTGATACTAACGTATTGATTAGCGCATTTTTGTTTAGTCAAAGCAAGCCACGTCAGGCATTGGAGCAAGCTCAAGATATTGGTGTTCTCATATTCTCCAGTTCTGTCTTCTCAGAGTTAAGAGAGGTTTTATATCGTCGTAAATTTGATAGATATCTCACCGAGGAAAGGCGGCAAGAATTGCTAGAGGATTTAACTCAAACCGCTCAGTTTATTGATGTGACTGAACAGATTTCGGAATGCCGAGATCCAAAAGATAACAAGTATCTGGAATTGGCAGTGAGTGGTCAAGCAGAGTGTATTGTTACCGGAGATGATGATTTACTAGTGCTAAACTCATTTCGGGGCATTGAGATTCTGACTGTTCAAGAATTTTTGGCGAGGAACTAGTACCGCTATTAGTTATCAGTTATCAGTTCACTGTTCACTGTTCACTGCGATGCACTGAGCTTGTCGAAGTGTTCACTGCGATGCACTGAGCTTGTCGAAGTGTTCACTGTTATAAGACTGGCGATTATCGCGTAAGAGTTGCAAATTTTTACGGAAAGTGATTGTGTTGGGATGATTGACTCCTAAGCTACGTTCAGCAATTTCCAATGCTTTGATGTAGAGAGGTTCTGCTTCAGTGTACCGTCCAAGGGATTTGTAGAGTGTAGCCAAGTTGTTGTAACTGGTGGCGACAGAGGGATGCTCATCTCCTAGCAGGCGTTGCCTTAGTTCCAAAGCTTTGATGTAGAGTGGTTCAGCTTCTGTGTACCGTCCTTGGGAATCGTAGAGTGCTGCCAAGTTGTTGTAACTAGCGGCGACATCAGGGTGCTCTTGTCCCAGTAGGCGTAGCCTTAGTTCCAATGCTTTGATTAAAAGTGGCTCTGCATCAGTGTACCGTCCTTGCGAATAGTAGAGGAGAGCCAAGTTGTTGTAACTTAAGGCGATATCGGGATGCTCTTCTCCTAGCAGGCGTAGCCTTAGTTCCAATGCATTGATGTACAGAGGTTCAGCTTCAGTGTACCGTCCTTGGGAACGGTAGAGTTCAGCCAAGTTGTTGTAACTGTTGGCGACATCGGGATGCTCTTCTCCTAGCAAGCGTTGTCTTAGTTCCAAAGCTTTGATGTAGAGTGGTTCAGCATTAGTGTACCGTCCTTGGAAATAGTAGAGGAGAGCCAAGTTGTTGTAACTGGCGGCGACATCGGGATGCTCTTCTCCCAAACGGGATTGTACGACTGATACACATTGCTCTAACCAAGGTTGAGCCAGCGCATACAAACCCTGTCCTTCATAAAATCTACCCAAGCCAGTAAAAACCCAAGGTAAATTTTCATCACTGACTGCATCAATCAGATTTTGTGCGACTTCTGCTAAGTGTGGAATAGCAGGAGTTAAAGCAGTGATTTCGTTCAGATTAGGTGTTTGAGGAATTTCTTTCGCCACTTCTACCATTGCTTGGCAAAAACTAGACTTATGCTCGTCGCCTGAAGCTAAGTTCTTTTGCTTGTCTCTCAGAAACTCTCGAATCAACTGATGTAACACATAAGTATCTTCGCCCGTAAGCAAGTGCAAGTTTTCTAATTCTACTCTTGCATCTTCCAGTTCTTCTGCATCAAGATCCGCAGCCGCACGTTCCACCAGTAACCAAGGAATCCCAGCTAAAGCAAACAAACTTAGTAAACAGCCTAATTGTTGAGCAGACTCACTTAATTCGGACCAACTCAATTCAAAAGCAGCCGCTACTCCACGTTTGATATCTAGAGTCCAAGTGGGATCATTTTCTTTTACTTCTAAAGAAGGATGCCTTAGCCCTTTTTCCTCTAAGCGTCGCAGCATTTCTGTCAAGGATATTTTACGTTTTTTTACATACCGCCCGACTAATTGCAACGCCAGAGGTAAGTAGCCTAAACGCTGAACGAGTTCTTTTGCTTTTATGGATTCTTGGGTGACCTTTTGTTCCCCAACCAATTGAGTCAATAATAAGAGTGCATCATCCTCTTGCAAAACTTCCAAAAACAAAGAACCTGCTAAATCTAACTTGAGTCGTGTTGTTATCAGTACTTTAAACTGGGATGGTTGTGGTGGTAGTAATGGTTTTATCAGACTGTAATCTTTAACATCATCCACAACCACAAGCGTGTCTCCCTTGTGCTGCCAATGTTGCCAACACCAGCGTACTCGTTCTGGTAACTCCAAATCTTCTGGCGGCTGCAAGCCCAAATCTGTTCGAGCAAATTGTATTATCTGTAAACCAATATCTTCTTCTCTTGCGCGTAGCCAGCAAATACCACCAGGATAAGTGTGCAACTGTAAATGTAGCAGTGAATGCTGGATTGCTAATTCTGTTTTACCAACTCCCCCCATACCTTCAACAGCTGCAATGACGACTTCATTATTGCGTTGTAACTGTTGGTGGAGGCGTTCTAATTCACGCGATCGTCCGATAAACTTATCTGTATTACTGGGGGGAATATTTTGGGGTATCTTTCGTGCTTGAAATTCCCTCTGCCCCTCTGAACTTGCACCGGAGTTTAGAGGGGCTGGTGAGGGTTTGCGGTTTTATGGCGTTCACGAAGTGGTAACTCTCGCCGTTTGCCAAGTTCTGTTATTGGAGTACTATGTTGCTTTGTAAGAAGGCGGTAAAGTTCTAAATACCCTTCCTCTCCTTCCTTTGTGACGTCGATAAGATAATGCCTGTAAGAACGAAGTGTTATAGGGATATGCTTTGCGTCTTGCGAAGAAAACACAACAGGGATAAACTTGGTATTCCTTCTTTGAGCATCATAAAGTTGTTGGGTGATAATAGCTCCTTCCCATGTCACACCTAAACCTTTACCAGGTTCTTCCTTACCCCGAAATCGTCGATTGTATGTCTCAGTGCAAACTACAAGCACAAAATCAGCCCATTCCACCTGATTCTCCATCCAGCGTTGCCAACCTTCAGGTGGAAATTGTACATACTCGTCAATCTGACTATCAACCCCCTCATCGCGTAGACGATCCGATAATGTCAGTATGCGATCGTTATGTTCATCTGACTCCCTGCTATAGCTAATGAAAACTTTTGGCTGCGAATTGTCAGAGGGTTTGCGACCAAACATACTAGCTTTCCTTAGTAGTGGTATTACTATGATGCACAGACATACTAGTTCTTCATCAGGAATAGCATATATTCCAGACATTTATCCACGAAAGGCTTTTGAGTAGAATGCCTTCTGTATAGATTTTGTCCGAATATATACAGTAAGAGTTACCACTCCCCCACAACACGAGTAAACAATACTGGCTCAGAAAACTTTCCATAACCAGATTATCTTGTCCATCCCCCACATCCAAACCCAGCCGCCAGATATCACTCGTCGCCAAATCATCCCAATATTGGGGGTTAGCATTATAGCGCGAGCTTGCAAAAGCCATGATTTCGGAATAATACCATCAGTATCATTCGTCGGGAACTGCGCTTCTACACGAGAATGGGATGCTCCTGGGAATTTAAATATTTGGAATGCTCCCTATATACACTTGCTTTTCTTGATGTCATGTATAGAATAGTTATGACAAATCATGAATTGCTGACAACGCCATAAATATGAGATCTCTTAAAAAAGAATAAAGAAATAATATGTTGTGCTAAGGTTGGACACAACAAAACCAATTCAAAATTCAAAATTCAAAATGAATAAAGCCAGACGTAACAGGGGTTTTAAAGTGTGTATCTATCGCATTATTTTTTTATTGGTAAACTTTTCAAACAGTTATCAGTGAACAGTTTTTACTGTTTACTGATAACTGATAACTCGTAACTTATAAAGAATAAAATTGTTCAGCTATCAAAAAATAGTTGAACAATTTTAAAATGCAAAGAATTTAACAATATCCATCTACAATTTTGGCTAGGTAAATGGGACAAGGATTTTTTCAAATTGGGGTAACGTTGTGTATCGTAATAGCAATCACTCCACTATTGGGCAGATACATGGCGCGTGTGTTTTTGGGAGAAAAAACGCTGCTGGACTTAATAATGAACCCTGTAGAGGGAATAATTCATAAATTGGCAGATACGCTAAGAATTGATGACATGACGGGTTGGCAGTATGCCAGAGCAGTACTTTGCAGCAACATGCTCATGGGTGTTATGGTGTTTATGCTCATATGTCTTCAGCAATTTTTACCTTGGAATCCTCAGGGATTAGCTGCTCCTAAATGGGACATCACGCTGCACACGACCATTTCATTTTTAACAAACACCGACCAGCAACACTACTCTGGTGAGACAACTTTAAGTTATTTTAGCCAAACAGCAGCTTTAACTTTTTTGATGTTTACTTCAGCTGCGACTGGGTTAGCAGTGGGAATCGCCTTCATCAGAGGTTTGACAGGTAAACGACTGGGAAATTTCTATGTTGATCTGACTCGTTCCATAACGCGCATATTGCTGCCAATTTCGATTGTAGGTGCGATCGCACTACTAGCCCTAGGCGTACCACAAACCTTAGATGGATCTTTGAAATTGACAACATTGGAAGGAGCAACGCAGTATATAGCCAGAGGTCCTGTTGCTTCTTTTGAAATCATCAAACAATTGGGAGAGAATGGTGGTGGTTTTTTTAATGCCAATTCTGCTCATCCGTATGAAAATCCTAGCAGTATTTCTAACCTCATAGAAATCATTGCCATGATTTGCATACCAGCGGCGTTGATCCACACCTATGGCATTTTTGCCAATAACGCCAAGCAAGCAAGGCTACTTTATTGGATGGTATTTGCCATCTATGGAGTTTTGATTGGTGTCACAGCGATTGGTGAGTATCAAGGAAATCCGATTATTGATAATGCCTTGGGATTAGAATTGCCTAATTTAGAGGGGAAGGAAGTCAGGTTTGGCTGGGCACAAACGGCGTTGTGGGCAATAACGACAACTGGAACTATGACTGGTTCTGTAAACGGGATGCATGATTCCTTGATGCCTCAAGGACTTTTTTCCACCTTATTGAATATGTTTTTACAGATAGTTTGGGGCGGACAAGGAACTGGAACCGCTTACTTATTTATTTATTCCATTCTCACCGTATTTCTCACAGGACTGATGGTGGGACGGACTCCAGAGTTTTTAGGACGCAAAATTGAAAAAAAAGAAATTGTCCTTGCCAGTGTTGTGCTGCTGGTTCATCCAATTGCTGTATTGCTCCCCAGTGCCATTAGCTTAGCTTTTCCAAATACCTTAGCATTTTTCATTCCACCGCCGGGATATACGAAATCCCCAGAATTTCACAACATCTCCCGAGTGATTTACGAATACGCTTCAGCTAGTGCTAACAATGGTTCTGGCTTGCAGGGATTGGGAAATAGCACTTTGTGGTGGAATTTAAGTACTTGCTTTAGCCTTCTGATGGGAAGATACATACCAATTATTGCCATTTTGCTTTTAGCACAGAGCATGGCAGGCAAACTACCAGTACCCGAAACTCCAGGCACCCTCAGAACTGACTCTACATTATTTACTGCCATTACAGCTGGAATCATTTTGATTTTAGGTGTGTTGACATTCTTCCCCGTTTTAGCTTTAGGGCCGATCGCCGAAGGTATTAAACTTGCCAGCCCCATAAAATAATCTTTTACAGCGGTTTTTATATGAATAGACCACAAATCGTAGGGGAGCCAGTGCGTTGGAGAGCCAGCGCTGCAGGAGGGTCTCCCTCCGTAGGCGTCTGGCGTCCGGGTTTCCCGGCTTG
>NZ_CAWPKW010000351.1:0-1413 GCF_963888615.1 Brasilonema octagenarum UFV-OR1
CGTGCGCCTTAGCGCATAGTTAAGAGGGTTTAAAAGAGTTTTTGCGTAAGTCCTAACACCCTTACACCCCTACACTTTTGTGTTTCTTCAGATGCAACCTTTGTTCAACTGCATCAAAGGTCTCGGTTTTTTTTGCAAAGGACCAGCGGACTGTATTTCGCCCAAGTTCTGGTGTGGAATAAAAACTAGAACCTGGTACAACGGCTATTCCGACTTCCTCAACCAGGTATTTGGCAAATTCATAATCATCTGCATGAGCGCTGTATTGAGTAAAATCACTCATTATGTAGTAAGCACCTTGGGGTGGTTGTACGATAAATTGATATTCTTCCAGAATTTTGACTATGCGATCGCGTCGGGTAGTATATGCTTGTTTTTGAGTCTCGAAGAACGACTCTGGCAATTTCAATCCAGCGACTGCAGCGTACTGGAAAGGGGCTGGTGCACAAATTGTTGTAAAGTCATGTAGCGTCCGAATCGCTGCACTTAAGTTAGTGGGAGCACAGACATAGCCAATCCGCCATCCTGTGATGGAGAAGGTTTTACTCAAACCACTAATAGTTAGAGTTTGCTCAAACATTCCATCAAGAGTTGCTAGAGGAATGTGTTGGTGTTCGTCGAAGGTGATGCGATCG
Organism: Brasilonema octagenarum UFV-OR1; assembly: GCF_963888615.1. NCBI lineage: Bacteria > Bacillati > Cyanobacteriota > Cyanophyceae > Nostocales > Scytonemataceae > Brasilonema > Brasilonema octagenarum. The sequence continues at coordinate 636 of NZ_CAWPKW010000351.1, forward strand.
TAAATTTCATCCGTAACAGCAACAACATTAAACTCTCGGCAAAGACTGGCTATAGAATTTAATTCTTCCCTTGTAAAAACACGTCCAGTAGGATTATGAGGTGTGTTAACAATGATCGCCTTGGTTTTGTGTGAAAAAGCAGCTCGTAGACGTTCTGGATCGAGTTGAAAAAAAGGCGGTTCCAACCTCACAAAAACTGGTTTAGCTTGTGCAAAATTAATGGCTGGGAGATAATTATCATGAAATGGTTCTATGACAATAACTTCATCACCCGGATTAACTAAGCTGAGCATCGCCAAGACAATACCTTCTGTGACGCCGCAAGTAACCGTAATTTGCTCTTCTGGGTCATAGTATAAATCGTACAAGTTTTGGAGATTATTTGAAATTGCTTGGCGAAGCTCTGGAATTCCCCAGGTGTTTGTGTATTGATTATGACCTTCTTCCATCGCCACAGATGCAGCCCGAATCAGTTCAGGAGGGGAGGGGAAATCAGGCAATCCTTGAGCCATGTTGATGGCTTTATGCTTGATTGCAAGCCTTGTCATTTCACGAATAACAGAGGGATGAAATTCTTGTAATCGCTTAGCAGATGGATACATTTATTCTCCTGTCGCTGGTATAAACTGTTGTTTTTAAAAATGTAAAGTTCACTATTAACGATATGTCATAAATGAAATTTTATTTGACTTATGCACTTATGAATGTTGTTAAAACTTACGCATATAGCAATCCTAAATGATTTATGAAAAATCTTAAGTATTGTAGGGTGGGCAGT